>CAMYQS010000225.1 GCA_947296835.1 uncultured Atopostipes sp. | reverse complement strand
CGACTAGAGTGGTTACTTTAATTCCACCACCCGTTGATCCGGACGAAGCACCAATGAACATCAATAAGATTGTTAAAAAGATACTACCTTGGTCTAAGTTTGCATAATCAATATTAGCAAAGCCCGCTGTTCGCGGTGTGACGGATAAGAAGAAATAATTTACGATACGTTCTCCTAAAGGTAAGTGATCGAATGTACCATTTGCACCTTCAATTAACCCAAAAAGAATCGTCCCACCAGCCCATAATGAAATCGTGGTGATCAATATAATACGTGAATAATTTCTAATTTTACGTGTACGTCTATAGTTTAAAATCTCTTCCCAAACAATAAAACCTAAGCCACCAGACATAATTAATCCAGCGACAACCAGCAATATAAAAGCATTATCTTGGTAGGAAACCAAACTATTTCCAATAATGTCAAAACCAGCATTACAAAATGCTGAAATACTGTGGAAGACTGAATAGTAAATCCCCTTGACAACACCAAAATCAGGAATAAAAACAAAAGATAATAGAAGAGCTCCGATGGCTTGAATAGAAAGGGCGATGCGTAATATTGAGCTAATCTTAACTTGTAGCTTATCACCACCACTTAGTGATAGGGATTCGGACACGGCTTGTCGGGCTTTTAAATTTGGCCGACCAACAAGATAGTTGTAAAAAACAACCCATATAGTCATAAACCCAAGTCCACCAATTTCAATCAGAATGATAATAATTGTTTTTCCAAAATAATTCCAATGCTCAGCTGTATTTAAAGTCACTTGACCCGTTACTGCTGTTGCAGAGGTTGCTGTGAATAGGGCATCGATAAAAGACGTCCAAGTTCCATCAGCAGATGAAATCGGCATACTGAGCAAAATCCCTCCTAATAAGATAAGGGAAGCATAAGCTGAAATAATAATTTGTGGAATTGAAAATTTATCAGTTAATTTAGACATATAAACACCTGTTTTTCTATAATATTTAAAACTCAACATAGTAATCAGAGTTGATTTAAGAAGTAATTGTTATTAATATACCGCAAAGCAGGGTGAAATTCATACATTTATAACGATAAATTGAATAAAAAACAAGCTAGAAGAGATCTAACTTGTCTTTTAAAGAATTAATTAAGGTTTTAATAATTTATGCTGTCCTTCATCTGTCGTCACACCAATAAAGATATCGCCTTTCGCCACAACATAAGATGGCTTAAATTCAATTGTAAAATCAGTTGAATTTGCAGCTTTAACTGCAATGATGTTGATGTCATAATTATTTCTGAAATCAATCTCAATAATGGTTTTACCGAACCAGCGTGGATTTGCAGGGAACTCGATAATGTTGTAAAGATTATCTAAGGCCATCAGCTCATGAACGGATGGATTGGCTAACATGTTTCCAACTTGGACACCCATTTCAACCTCAGGTAAGATAACGCGTGTTGCCCCAACTTTTAAGAGCACTTCTCGATACTCTTTGTTCTTGGTTTTTACCGTAATATTATCAATGTTTAATTTTTTTAAATTTAATATGGCTAAAATTGAATTCTCAAGTCTTTCAGCAGAGGCAATAATAATTTCATCACAATCACCGAAACCTGCTTCAGCCAGCTGATCTAATTTTGTGAAATCTCCTTGAATAGCAACAGCCACTTCGTCAACAACTTCTTCAACATGGTCCATATTAATATCCATAGCAATCACGTCAACATTTCCGCGCGCAAGTGTTCTAGCGACAGATGTTCCAAAAAGACCGAGTCCTAAAACACCAATTGTTCTAACATTTTTCATATAAGTATTCCTCCAAATTAAGCACTCTAGATAGTTCTCTATTTATTTCCATTCGTATCCTGACCCCCTTAAATATACCTTAAAGAGAGACAAGATTCATTAGAATCGAGAAATTCCCTCATTTTACAATAAAAACCACCCACGCTAGGCATGGGTGGTCATATTTCGCGATTAAATTATTTTTCTGAAACCAGTAAGTTGTCACGAACTGCAAGAGCATCTCTTACTAATTGTACAACTTCTTTTGCATGGTCTTCGTTATGAACAACGTCATATTGATCGATGTTGATTTTTAAAACTTGTGAAGCATCATAATGATTGTCAACCCAGTCATCATAACCTTCCCATAACTCTTTATAGTATGCCATTAACGAGTCGTCTTGTTCAAAGTCACGACCTCGCGTACCAATACGGCGGACAATTTCTTCGAATGAACCGTGTAAATACACCATTAAATCAGGTGCTTTTTTCGGTAATTCTTCTAATTCTTCCATCATATTATTTAATAATTCTTCATAGATTTTGAATTCTAATCCAGAGATACGTCCTAATTCATGGTTAACTTTAGTGAAATACCAGTCTTCATAGATCGAACGGTCTAACACGTTATTCTTATCCACTAACGCCGATTTAATCGAACGGAAACGACTACTTAAAAAAGTAAGTTGTAATAAAAATGGATAACGTTTCTTTTGCTCTTCTTCTTCATCAGCTGTATAGAATAATTCAAGTAGAGGATTGTTGTCCACCTCTTCAAAAAAAACTTGACTCCCTAATTCTTCACCTAATAATTTAGCGACTGAAGTCTTCCCAGCTCCAATCATCCCACCAATAACAATCACACTCATACACTCCCTATCCTCTCAATAATTCACTAAAATGAATATAATTATAGCTTCTATATCATACTTAAAGTGAACCGAGATTTCAACCTAAAAAATACTATATATTGTGTTTATTTTATATTTTTTACAATATATGGTATTAGATGCCCGTAGCAATAACAATCACATACCCATCCAGCTGAAACCCAAACAATAGAAAGAATTATACCAAACTTACCCCCAACTTAAAAGAGTGAAATGACAATCAGTCAAAATCCATGTTAGGATATATTTCATTCCAAAACTCATAAAGAAAAACCTGAAATGAGAGCAAAATAAGTCTTGCATTATTTGGAAAAGCTATTTATTAATCTTATGGCTCTGAAAAGAAGATACAGACCCATGAGCAAAGTCTTATGGCTCCC
>CAMYQS010000224.1 GCA_947296835.1 uncultured Atopostipes sp. | reverse complement strand
TTTCACAGCCAATGCACTCGCAAGTAACGTGTGGTGAGCTGCAGTGTACATAACTTCCTTCGCATTCTCGCCCTCTTCGATTTGCACACCAACGTTGGTCCATAAGAACACAGGGTTCGTGTAGTCCATCATGTTGTTAATTTCGTTAAATGTCATCCAGTATTTTACTTTATCTTTATAACGCTCAAACACAACTTCAGAGAAACGCACAAAGAAATCGATAACTTTACGATTACGGAACCCACCATATTCTTTTGCTAAGTGTAATGGCATTTCAAAGTGAGTTAACGTAATCACAGGTTCAATGTCATATTTAAGTAGTTCATCAAACAGATCATCGTAAAATTGCAGACCCGCTTCATTCGGTTCTGCATCGTCTCCATTTGGAAAGATACGCGTCCAGTTAATCGAAGTTCTTAAAGCTTTTAAGCCCATTTCCGCAAATAGTTTTACATCATCTTTATAACGATTATAAAAATCAATCGCTTCATGGTTTGGATAGTACTTGTCCGCTTCCACTGTCTCTGTAATCTCACGTGGTTTTCCTTGACCACCAGCTGTCATCACATCGATAACGCTCGGGCCCTTACCATCTTGGTCCCATCCACCTTCGAATTGGTGAGCAGCTAAAGCGCCACCCCATAAAAAGTCTTTTGGTAACTTCGTCATAAATACGTTCCTCCTATGAAACTCTGTTTTCTATTCATTTCATCAACCGTATGGGTATGAAACACACACCATCATCTTAAGCGTACAGGTATACTTTGTCAAGTACCACATAGTTTAATTTTATGGTATAATCATTTCGAGATGAAATGAGGGATATATATGCCGAAATATAAAGTGATTATTCAAAAAATAATTGAACAAATAGAAGACAAAAAAATGAAACAAGGGGATAAACTTCCAAGTATTGAGAATTTAATGGACATATTTAATGCCGGAAAGAACACGATTCTAAAGGCATTGAACGTGCTTGAAAAACAAGCTTATATCTATCAAGTAGCTGGTAGTGGTAGCTTCGTCAGAAAGAGTAAGCGTTCAGGTTACATTAATTTAACTGAATCAATTGGTCTAAAAGACCACTTGAGTGCCTTTAACTTAGAGACTAAAATGCTCGACTTACAGATTATTAAGCCGGATCAAGATATTATGGATAATTTAAATGTCGATAAAGACGATGACATTTATTACGTTAAAAGATTACGTTCGGTTAATGGGAAAGGTTATTCAATAGAAGAATCCTATTATGTAAAGTCTGTTGTCCTCTACTTGAATCAAGAAATTGTTGAAGATTCTATTTTTAAATATTTGCTTGAAAACTTAAATATAGAACCGGGCTTTACAGATCATTTTATGACATTAGAAACGCTGAATAAAACAGAATCTGATTTACTAGAATTAGAAGATGGTTCACCAGTTATGTTATTAGAATCTATTTTTTTCTTAAAAGATGGTACGCCATTTAACTACTCAAAAGTTCTATACCAGCAAGACGCGCAATTCTTTGTACAAGGTTATAGTTATTTAGATATGTAATTAACAGATAAGCAAAAAAGCACCCCATCTATCTAAACGGGGTGCTTTTAAGCTATTAATCCTTCAGTTTTTTATAGAATTTTATCCAAAAACTCATTTGTACGGCGCTCTTCTGGATTCGAGAATAGTTTTCCTGGTCCAGCTTCTTCTACAATGACACCCTCATCCATAAATAGAACACGATCCCCTACTTCCCGGGCGAATCCCATTTCATGGGTAACAACAATCATTGTCATACCTGACTCAGCTAGTTCTTTCATAACATCCAATACTTCACCAATCATTTCAGGGTCTAGCGCACTCGTGGGTTCATCGAATAACATGATGTTTGGATTTATCGCTAATGCTCGTGCAATCGCTACACGCTGCTTTTGTCCACCTGATAATGATTCTGGATACGCATGAAGTTTATCTTCTAACCCAACTTGTTTCAATAATGATTTTGCATTCTCTTTCGCTTCGCTTTCAGATTGTCCAAGTACTTCAATCGGAGCTAGCGTAATGTTATCTTCGACTGTATAGTGCGGGAATAAGTTGAAATCCTGAAATACCATTCCAATATTCTCACGCGCTACGTTAATATCAATTGACTCGTCTGCCATATTATCCCCAGCAACCATTACTATACCTTTATCAATTGCTTCTAATCGATTCAAACATCTGAGAAAAGTTGACTTCCCTGAACCAGATGGTCCAATGACTACAACAACTTCACCTTTTTTAACTTCTAAATCAATACCATTCAATACATTATTTTTACCAAAGCTTTTATGCAAATCTTTTATTTCTACTAATGACATAATTTTATACCTCTCTATTCTTTATCCCTAGACAATTGTGATATTTAAATTATTTTCCATACGTTCTGAAATTTTCGTTAATACGGTAATTAGAATAATATAAATCGTTCCAACGATTAACCAAATATTTCCAGATTGATACGTTCTTGAAATAATAATTTGACCAGCTGTCGTTAATTCGACCATACCAATTACGGATAAGATAGACGTATTCTTTAAAGCTAAAATTAACTGATTAACTAAAGAAGGAATCATCGCTTTAAACGCTTGAGGTAAAATAACCTTACGCATTGTGAGCGAGCTATCCATCCCTAAACTTCTAGCTGCCTCTGCTTGTCCATCTGATACACTTTGAATACCTCCACGAACAATTTCAGCAATATAGGCTCCTGTATTAATACTTAATGCAATAATACCTGCAACTGCTGGTGAGAAGTTAACATTCAACCACTGAGCGACTCCAAAGAAGATAAAGAATGCAAATACAATCATTGGAATACCACGCATCGCATAAATATAAACATCTGCTAGAAGTTGCGGTAGTTTATTGTCACTGACACGCATCAATCCAAAAATCAATCCAATAATTGATGCAAATAAAATGGATACAAATGCAATCCAAATCGTGTTCCAAAGACCGCTAGCTAAAGAGCTCGCAATAGCTTTAGGAGTCGTCCCTATACCGGTTGATTC
>CAMYQS010000223.1 GCA_947296835.1 uncultured Atopostipes sp. | reverse complement strand
TCTTGGATGACCATGGGAAGCATGCTATCTAGAATATTAGGAGCAGTCTATATCATTCCATGGATGGCATGGATGGGGACGCAAGATCAAGCGGATGCTGCTCATGCTTTATATCAAGTAGGGTATAACCCTTATGCTTTATTCTTGGCTTTTGCTACAGCCGGAGTACCATCAGCAATTTCAAAACAAATTAGTCACTTTAATGCGATTCAAGAATATGAAATTTCAAAAAAAATATATAAACACGGTATGGTATTAATGGCTATAACGGGTGTTCTATCTGCCTTAATTATGTATTTTTTAGCTCCAGTCATGGCAGCAAGTAGCCCGGCCGATAATGAATCAGCTACTTTAGTGATTCGATCATTGGTTCCAGCACTACTAATTATCCCGACGTTATCGGTGACTCGTGGTTTATTCCAAGGTCATAACCGAATGAGAGAACCGGCAATATCACAAGTTGTTGAACAGGTTGCTCGAGTGATTTTCATTTTAGCAACGGCATATGTGATTCGAATCGTATTAACTGGCGATATTGTTACAGCTGTTACGTATTCAACATTTGCAGCTTTTATTGGAGCAGTGTTTGCGATAATTTATTTATTTATTCGTGTTAAACAAATTCCAACGGCTTTAGATAGAGAACCAGAAGAAAGTTTAAACGAGTTCTCGATTTCAACACCGGATTTATTAAAAGACATTATTAAAACGTCTATTCCGTTTGTTGTCATTTCAACAGGTTTAACGATTTTTCAACAAATTGACCAACAAACGTATGCGCCGTTAATGCAATATTTTTATCCAGACGCAACACAACAACATATTCAAATAACGTACGGCATAATGGGTGGTAATGCCCATAAATTAAGTACCATCATTACATCATTCGGTGCTGCACTAGCGATTACGTCTGTACCAGTCATGAGTGATTTAATGGCGAAACGACGATTAAAAGATGTTTCTTATCAATTTGAGCAGGCCGTACAACTACTGATGTTTATTATGATCCCATCGATTATTGGAATGTTTGTTGTTTCAGGCCGATTCTATACATTCTTTTACGGTTACAACGAATTTGGATTTCATGTAACAAAAGTTTATGCGGTTGCGAGTTTACTAATGGGCTTGTATATGGTGTTAGGGAATATTTTACAAGCAATTGATTTACGACGATTAGGCATTTACTCATTACTAGCAGGATTGGCACTGAAATTAGTCACACAGCCACTCTTAATCCGTTTAATTGGTGAAAGTGGGATTTTATACTCAACGATTGCTGGTTTAGGATTAACAGCATATCTAATGTTTTTAGTGATGTATAAAAATATTGGTTTCTCTGTTAAGTTTCTATCACGTCGTGTCTTGTTAATCACAATTTTATCTGTAATGATGGGATTAGCAGCGTTAGTCGCTAATGGCTTACTAAGCTTTGTAGTAAGCGACAGTAGTCGATTACAATCACTTATCGCTTTATTAATTGTTGGAGTAGTGGGAGTCGCAGTTTATGGCTACTTAGTATTAAAAACAGGTTTAGCAGAAAAAGTTATTGGTAGTCAGGCGACACGTCTGAAACAGAAATTAAGAATTAACTAATTAGGAGTTTTATAAAATGAGACTAGATAAATTACTAGCACATACAGGTTTTGGAACGCGTAAAGAAGTTAAAAAAATTATTAAAGATAAATATATTACTGTGAATGATGAAATCGTAACGAATGCGGGATTAAAAGTTGATCCAGAAGTAGATGATGTACGAGTGGGTGGGACGCAGATTTTTTATGAAGAATTTGTATACTACATGCTGAATAAACCAGCGGGCGTAATCAGCGCAACAGAAGATTTCATGCATGAAACAGTTCTTGATTTATTAGATCCATCTGACTTAGTACAGGAACCTCATCCAGTCGGTCGTTTGGATATCGATACGGAAGGGTTACTCATTTTAACAAATGATGGCCAGCTAACGCATCAATTGACTTCTCCTAAAAAAGAAGTAGATAAAGAGTACTATGCTGAGATTGATGGCATTGTAACGGAAGATGACGTAGTAAAGTTTGAAGAAGGTTTATTGTTAGAAGACGATGACGAGCCTTTCACAACATTACCAGCGAAATTAGAAATGCTTGAAATTATCGAAGAAGATAATGCATCAGTTATTCACGTTACAGTCCATGAAGGGAAATTCCATCAAGTGAAACGCATGTTTAAAGCGGTTGGTAAAGAAGTTACTTACCTTAAACGAGTGCGTATGAAAGAATTACACTTAGATGAGAATTTACCATTAGGTGAATACAGACGTTTAACAGAAGAAGAATTAGCAATATTAAAAGCATAACAAACAAAAAACGGATGCCGTATTTGGCGTCCGTTTTTTGTTTGTATTTGTCTAGAAAAAGATTGCGGTAATATAGCCACCTGCTACAAAGGACAGGGCATTCAATCCGATTACTCTTAACATATTTATATTCGCATCATTCGCTTCACCAGTTGGGTCAAACTTTGTTGATGGTGTTTGGAATGCAATAAGGATGAAAAAGATTAACATACCAACAAAGAAAACTTGTGGTAAGAAATTCATCAATACTATGCCTAATAATAATGATGCAACAGCAGATAAATACTTCATTTTAAATCGTTCACTCTTTCTATTATGAAATCAACGTATATACTATCATAAGCTATTTTTGTGTTCATTTCATGAAATTTCTTCGTTTTTTAAATTATTTATGAATCGTGGGAACTCTTCGATTATCCTTGATGGCAAAGTGACGTAGTGAGTTTTGGCTAGTTCATCCGCTACAGCACTATGTATATAAACAGCACTGAGTATCGCGTGCTCTTTATTTTCAAATTGACCTAAGAAACTAGCTAAAATACCAGTCAGCGTATCACCCATTCCACCTGTTGCCATACTAGGGTTTCCAGCTGTATTTTGCCACACATCATCTTTAAAGTAAACTTCTGTTTGAGGCTTCTTCAAAATAACATAGGCTTTTTTTTTCTCTTTTTTTTTAATATTGTGTTTATAGTTATG
>CAMYQS010000222.1 GCA_947296835.1 uncultured Atopostipes sp. | reverse complement strand
GAACTGGTAAGATGCAATTGAAGACAAATAATCATCCAGGGTCAATGAAAGACGCGGTGGCATCTCCAGGCGGAACGACGATTAAAGGCATAACGGAATTGGAACAAAAAGGTTTTCGTGGAGCTGTCATTAGTGCTATCGATGCGATAGAAGGTTAGTTTGTTCAGTTACAGATGTTAAACAATGCGAAATAGATAAAATTTATATATCAGTTTTCTATGTTTCTGCCTAAAAATTTGATATAATTAGGGATAGCTTATGAAATTATCCTTAAAGGATGATCAGAAGGGTGAATATATATGCAACGAGTAAAAAATGTACAAGCAAAATTATCAGAATATAATATAGATGCACTATTAGTAACAAACATGTTTAATGTACGTTACTTAGCTAATTTTACAGGTTCAACAGGATTAGTTGTCATTACAAAAGAGAAAGCCTATTTTGTAACGGACTTCCGTTATACTGAACAGGCAGCTGCAGAAGCAAAAGGGTTTGACATTATTAAAAATGAAGGATCAATTTTTGCAGAAGTAGCAGAAATTGTTAAAGACGACAACATTGAAAAATTAGGATTCGAACAAGAGAACGTTACATACTCAACATACAATTTAATCAATGATCTGATTCCATGTGACTTAGTTCCAGTAACGGGACTGGTAGAAAAATTACGTGAAGTGAAGACAGAAGATGAAATTGCTTTAATTAAAGAAGCAATTGATATTACTGAAAAAGCATATGACTATATCTTAGGGTTTGTAAAAGCGGGCGTTACAGAAATCGAAGTAGCGAACGAACTTGACTTTTATATGCGTAAAGAGGGAGCAAAAGGAGTATCATTTGATACAATTGTTGCAAGTGGCGTAAGATCTGCTATGCCTCATGGTGTCGCGAGTGATAAAGTTATTGAAGAAGGCGACATGGTTACGATTGACTTTGGTTGCTACTACAAAGGTTATGTTTCAGATATGACTCGTACATTTGCAGTGGGCGACCCTGGAGAAGAATTAAAAGAAATTTACGAAATTGTTTATCAAGCAAACAAAAAAGTGAATGAATCAGCTAAAGCTGGCATGACGGGTGCAGAACTAGATGCAATCGCAAGAGATTATATTGCTGAGCATGGCTATGGTCCACAATTTGGTCACACATTAGGACACGGTATTGGTTTAGAAGTTCATGAAGGACCAAGTCTAAGCTTCCGAAACGAAGAAAAATTAGTCGTAAATAATATCGTAACGAACGAACCAGGTATCTATGTACCAGGATTAGGTGGCGTTCGCATTGAAGATGATTTAGTAATTAAAGAAGACGGAGCAGAAGTATTAATGACGACTCCAAAAGAGCTAATTATTTTATAGGAAAATATATCGCTATACTAAGAGCAAATAGCCTATTTTCGTGGTAAAATGAAAATCGTAAATTCAACTAGATGAAAGGTGATACTATGATCACATCGAATGATTTAAAAAGAGGACAAACAATCGTATATAACGATGCAATTTGGAAAGTAATTGAATTCCAACACGTTAAACCTGGAAAAGGGCAAGCGTTTGTTCGTTCAAAGTTAAAAAACTTACGTACAGGTGCAAGACAAGATATTACATTTAAAGCAGCTGAAAAATTAGAGCCTGCACATATCGATACAAATACAATGCAATATTTATATGAGAGCGACGATTTACATATGTTTATGGATATTGAAACATATGAACAAATCGGAATTCCGACGATTCAAATCGAAGATGAGTTAAAATTCTTAAAAGACGGTATGGAAGTTGACGTTCAACGTTACCAAGGTGAAGTGATTGGTGTACAATTACCAGCGAAAGTTAAATTAGCTGTTATTGAAACAGAACCAGGAATCCGTGGCGATACTCAAAGTGGTGGTTCTAAGACAGCTAAATTAGAAACAGGAGCTGTTATTACAGTGCCTTTATTCATTAATGTGGGCGATGTATTAGAAGTCAATACAGAAGAAGGTTCATACGCTTCACGAGCTTAATCGAGTTTTGAAGGAGGAAAAGTAATGATTGAAACTTCAGATAGAAACAATCCATTAGGCGAAATTAAAGTTTCGGCAGAAGTATTAGAGGTAATTATAGGTATTGCAACGCTAGAGTGTGACGGTGTTTACGGTATGAAAAAAGGATTCTCAAGCGATATCCGTACAATGCTAGGACATAAAGACCATTCTAGAGGTGTTACGTTAGAGGCCGATGAGTTTGGCACATCAGTCGATGTTTATTGCTATTTCAAATATGGTGTAAATGTCCCGAAAATTGCTAGAGAAATACAAACGAACGTAAAAGACCAGGTATATTACATGACAGAAGTTGAATTAGATGAAGTGAACGTTCATATTTTAGGAATTGTTCCTGATCAAACAACTGCGATCGATGTATTAACTGCAGTAGATTTAGGAGTAGAAAATTAGTGATAACCGTTAGACGTTTTATACGTATTAAGGCTTTCCAAGCCTTGTTTCAATTATCAAATAATCCACAAGCATCCACAGAAGAAGCTATTGCTTTTGCAATTCGCTATCCAATGATGGATTCAGAAGATGATTTAAATGATCTAGAAGCTTTAAAAATCGTTTTTCCAGGAGATACTGAAAACGAAAAGTCAATCAAAGATTCACTGGACTATTTAACGAAATTAGTAAATGGTGTTGTGGATAATAGTGAGTTAATTGATGAGAAGATTGAGAGTCGCTTAGAAGATTGGTCACTTAAACGTATTGACTTACCAAACTTACTAATCTTACGATTAGCAACGTACGAATTATTCTTTGAAGAGATTAGTCCAAATATTGTAATGAACGAAGCAATTGAACTTACAAAATCCTTTAATGATGAAAAAGCAAGTAAATTTGTTAACGGTGTGCTTCAAGGAATTTTAGACAAAAAAGAAGCCTAATATGGGCTTCTTTTTTACTTTTTATAGCTATTTAAAGAGATGGGAGTGGAGCATGTGGAGCAATATTTGTCTGTTTCACAACTTACGAAATATATTTCCCGAAAATTTGAATATGATCCTTATTTAGAACGTATTTATC
>CAMYQS010000221.1 GCA_947296835.1 uncultured Atopostipes sp. | reverse complement strand
GTGCTGGGTGTCGTAATTGCACTGGTTATTCGTTCAAAAGAAAAGCAAGTTAAAGATATTGGTATCCCGGGTATTATTTCATTAGTGTTTGGTATTTCAGAACCTGTTATTTATGGTTTAATGTTACCGTTAAAACGTTCATTCGTTTATGCAATTATCGCAAACGCAATCGGTGGAGCATACTTAGGGGTAACACAAGTTGTAAACCACAGAACAGGTGGATTAGGAATATTCTCAATCTTCAACGCAATTGATCCAGATGGTACAATTTCTATGAACTTCTGGAACATCATTATTGGATATGTTATTGCAATTGCAGTTGGATTCATTTTACAAATGGTATTACCTGTTCCAAGATTAGAAGAAGCAGGATTAGAAGATGGTGCAACAGAAGATAACCCAGATGAAACAGGCGTAGCTACAGCTGGTGAAATGCGTGAGAGTGCAAAACAAGAAATTATTGGAAGTCCGTTAGCCGGCGAACTTGTAACGCAAAATGATATTGAAGATCAAGTTTTTGCTAGTGGAGCAATGGGGAAAGCGATTGCTGTGAATCCAATAGAAGGTGCAGTTTATGCTCCAGCTAATGCGACAGTTACGACAATCTTCCCGACGGGACATGCAATTGGTCTTACAACAGATAACGGTACAGAAGTTCTGATTCACATTGGTTTAGATACAGTTGAACTAAACGGAGAAGGTTTTGAAAAGTTAGTTGAGACTGGTGATCAAGTACAAGCTGGACAAAAATTAATCACTTTTGATATAGACTTAATAAAGGAACGTGGATTCTCAACACAAACGCCTATTGTTGTA
The DNA here is from genome assembly GCA_947296835.1 of uncultured Atopostipes sp. Lineage (GTDB taxonomy): Bacteria > Bacillota > Bacilli > Lactobacillales > Carnobacteriaceae_A > Atopostipes. The sequence continues at coordinate 2,262 of CAMYQS010000221.1, read as the reverse complement.
ACAAACATGGCTGAATTAGAAGATGTATTATTTACCGATGAAACAACAGTTACACCGGGAGATTATTTACTAACAGCAGTTAAATAATTTTAACGATGAGGACTGGCCAATCAGTTGGCTAGTCTTTACTCGTTTGACTAAGTAATCATAAAAGCATTGTTAAGATTGATTTTATAGGAGGAATAAAATGGCTTTTCCAAAAGACTTTTTATGGGGTGGCGCAACTGCGGCTAACCAGTACGAAGGAGCGTATAATGTCGATGGTAAATTACCAAGTGTTCGTGACGTTATGTCTGAAGGGTTGATGTCACCACCGACTAGCGAACCAACAGAAAACAATTTACAATTAGAAGGTATTAACTTCTACGAAAACTATAAAGAAGATATAAAATTATTCGCAGAAATGGGTTTTAAAGTTTATCGAACGTCCATTGCATGGTCACGTATTTTTCCCAATGGTGATGATGAAACACCAAATGAAGCGGGTTTAGAATTTTATGATAAGGTATTTGATGAACTGGCAAAATATGATATTGAGCCCTTAGTTACTTTATCTCATTACGAGCCACCGTTAAACTTAGCTGTTAACTATAACGGTTGGATGGATAGAGAGTTAATTTCATTCTTTAATCGCTTTGTTGAAACGGTTGTTAGCCGTTACCAAGATAAAGTTAAATATTGGTTAACGTTTAACGAAGTGAACTCAATTATTGGAGCACCAACGAATGGGGCAATCTTTAAACCAAAAGATGAATTGACTAAACAAGAATTGTGGCAAGCAGCACATCATCAACTTGTAGCGTCCGCATCAGCGACAAAGATTATTCATAAGATAAACCCAGAATTACAAGTAGGGTGTATGGTTCTTTCAATGCCGGCTTATCCAATGACACCTGATCCGAGAGATATGTTAGCGACACGTCAGTTCGAAAATCAAAACTATGCCTTTGTCGATGTTCATGTTCGTGGTGAATATCCTGGATATTTTAAACGTTATCTAAAAGAAAATAACATTGAAATTAAATTCGGTGATAAAGATGCTGAACTGTTGAAAGAGAACACAGTCGATTTCATATCATTCTCATACTATGTGAGTAAAGCAATGGCTCACAATCCAGAAGAATATGATGCCGGTACCGGAAATATATTAGGAGGATTAAACAATCCAACTTTAGAGAGTTCGGAATGGGGTTGGCAAATTGACCCAATCGGTCTTCGCATTGTTTTAAATGATTTTTGGGATAGATACCAGTTACCTTTATTCATTGTTGAGAATGGGCTTGGAGCAAAAGACGAGCTAATCAAAGATGAAAATGGAAACTATACAGTCGAAGATGATTATCGAATTGAGTATTTAACGAAACACTTACATCAAGTAGATGAAGCACTTAAAGATGGGGTAGAAATTATGGGTTATACATCTTGGGGGCCAATTGATTTAGTGTCGATGTCTACTGCTCAAATGAGCAAACGATATGGCTATATTTATGTTGATCGAAATGATGATGGTAGTGGTTCGATGAAACGCTATAAGAAAAAATCATTTAATTGGTACAAAGAAGTTATTGAAACAAATGGTCAATCACTTTACAACAATTAACTTAAATTTTATAGGAGGATTAAAATGACTTTTCCAAAAGACTTTTTATGGGGTGGCGCAACAGCTGCCAATCAATATGAGGGTGGACACGATCAAGATGGACGTGGACTTGCGAACGTAGATTTAGCACCTCACGGAGAAGACCGTTATGCAATTATTACAGGTCAAAAAGAACATCTAGCATTCGATGATGAGCATTTCTATCCAGCACAAGTAGGGGTAGATTTCTATAACCGTTATAAAGAAGATATTGCATTACTTGGTGAAATGGGATTCAAGACTTTCCGAATTAGTATTGCTTGGACTCGAATTTTCCCTAACGGTGACGAGGGTGAGCCGAATGAAGCTGGTCTACAATTTTATGAGAATGTATTTAAAGAAATGCACAAACATAATATTGAGCCTCTTGTAACGATTACTCACTTTGATATGCCTGTTCACTTAATCAAAGAATATGGTGGATGGAGAAACCGTAAAGTCATTGGTTTTTATGAAAAATTAGTCCGTACACTATTTACTCGTTATAAAGGGTTAGTTAAATACTGGCTAACATTTAATGAAATCAATATGATCATGCATATGCCATTTATGGGTGCTGGTTTAGTCTTTGCAGAAGGCGAAAATCAAGAAGAAATTAAATATATTGCGGCACATCATGAATT
>CAMYQS010000220.1 GCA_947296835.1 uncultured Atopostipes sp. | reverse complement strand
GTCACAACACCTAAGTTCATCCGTCCAGAAGTGACATCGTTTCCTTGTTCGTCCTGCCATCCTTGTAAAAATGATCGACAGCCCATTGGTGACTTAAAGCTACCAGTCAAGTCTTTAATTTTATCGTAACTTAAAACATCTGGATACATTCTTTTCGTAGAGCACTCTAACGCCAACTGCTTAATATCATAATTCAGATCTTCCGGATTCAAATTCACACCTCGTTTTAATGTAAAAACGAGTTTGGGAAAGATAGCCGTTCGTTTTTCTTTCCCGAGCCCTTCAATGCGAATTTTTAATAATGATTTTTGGATTTCACGTTCAAACCAATTCGTTCCTAATCCAAAACCTAAAGTTGTAAAAGGTGTTTGCCCTTGAGAGGTATATAGTGTATTGATTTCATATTCTAAACTTTGCATCGCATCATAAATATCTTTTTTTGTCTTCTTAATCGCAAAAGCTTCTTGTTTTTCAGGATCCGTGATCCATTCTTTCACCATATCTAGGTTTTTATCGTAATTTAACTTCGCATAAGGTGCTAACACTTCATCTACTCGGTCAAAACTACACCCCCCATATTGACTGGATGCAACGTTCGCAATAATCTGAGCGGTTTGTGCTGCAGCTGTTTGGATTGATTTTGGTGAATCTACTTGTGCGTTCCCAATTTCAAAACCTTCTTCAAACATTGTCTTAAAATCAATTAAGCAACAGTTTGTCATTGGAGCATAAGGTGTATAATCCAAATCATGATAATGAATATCGCCTTTTTCATGGGCATTTGCGACATGTGGGGGCAGCATCTTCAATCCAATTGTTTTGGCGACACTACCAGCTGTTAAGTCTCTTTGTGTGTTAAATACGTTACTGTCTTTGTTGGCATTTTCATTAACTACTGTTGGATCCTTGCTGATGAGTTGTTCGATTTTTTTATTGATGTCTCGACTGATTTCACGATTTTTCGTTTTTTCTTGATGGCGTCGAATATAACATTCAATTAAATCAATCATTTTATAATCATATAAACAATCCAACACCAGTTTATCAATAATAGAAGTCGTCAGGTTGGTTAGATTACTTTCTTCAACTCGAATAGTCACTTCTTCTGTCAGCATCTCTAACTCAGTATTCAAATACGTTTGCTCAGCATTTTTGGAAGCTTGCAACAACGCATTTCTAATTTTAGAGGGGTTGTACGTTTGAGTTCGACCATCACGCTTTTTAATCAAAAGCTGCTCTGCAATAACAACATTATCCACCATTCTATCTCCTACTTTCATTTTTACTCATGAACGACTACCCAGAGAATATAAAAATCCCTAGAAAGAGGCATACTCTCCCTAGGGATTGTGGTTAGTCCTTTGCCTCGAAGTCCTTTATCAATGTATTATATCCTTGAAAAAGATCTGACTTAAGCTTTCGCTATCACAGTGGCGGGACCGCTCCAGATTTTAACTGGATTCCATTTCAAAAATATACTAAGTTTTATTGTTTATAACTTAACACACTATATGTTGTAGGTCAATCATATGAATAAGTCGACATATTGTGTTCTTCATTTAAAACCTAATGTTCTGTATTGTTTGAGCACGGCGAATTCTTGGTCTTGCCGCAGTAAAATTCGATTTACCTTCTCCTTTAATTCAGTGAATCCTCTTATCCTACCATTCTCATTGCCCTGTGGTTCAAACTCCTGTATATCTACTTTAGGGGGAACATATCAAATTACAATAACTGTTTGATATTTATAATACGTTATTCGGTTTCCTGTATATTTTGATCCATTTCCTCAAATAACTCAGTCAGATTAACGACACCATTCTGGACTTCATAATCTACATCTTCTTCTCTGATGGTTAAACTCGGTACTTCCCCACTTAAATCCCAGCCTATTTCAATTAAATGGGCTATATCTTCTTCCGATGCCGAGTCCAGATCTAAACCTGGAGCTAACATCACCATTTTGTTGCCACCGTTTGTTTCTTCTTCATTGTCAGTAAAATGTTCACCCAATAAAAATATAAAGACAGTTAAAATTGTAATAATTCCTAACACTATTTTTTTCATAGTGGGTCATCCTCCACATATTCAAGTATGTCGCCTGGCTGGCAATCTAGAGCTTTACAAATACCTTCTAACGTCGTGAAACGAATCGCCTTGGCGTGTCCATTCTTTAAAACAGATATATTAGATAGCGTAATGCCTACTTCATTAGCTAGCTCTGTCACACTCATTTTCCGTTTTGCTAGCATCACATCGATATTTATTCTAATAGTCATTATTTCCACCTCATATAACTAAGTCATTTTCTGCTTTAATCTCAATCATACGCCCCACTAATTCTTGGCTCACAGATGCGAAGACGGCAATTACAAACGAAGCTGCTGCAATCAGAATACCTAGTAAACCAACCCCAGGTGTCAGCGCACCTCCTTGAGTATTTAAGAATAAAACCCCAAATATATATAAAGCTCCAATGATTATTGCTGAAATTTTAATCCTATCTAAAGCGATTGTCGACGCATCAGTAAAAGGATTCTCTGGAATCAAATTCAATAACTCAAAAGCTTGTCCAAGTGCAAAATAGAAAGGAATCGTCGTAACATAGATTCCGAACAGAACTGGATATTTTAAATAAGCAAACTCTGGACCAATTTCTGCAAAATAATTAGCAACCCTCGGTAAAACAAATACACATAGTGCAAGTATAATAAGACCAATACCGACAACAACTGACTTCAAAAACAATATACGACCTTTCTTCATCTGATCACCTCAATAAATTTATATATTGATTATAAGCAATCACTTGCCGATTAACAACAAATGTTAGCTGATTTAAGGAAAACTTAATCTTTTTCACAAAATAAACCATGAAACTATGTTGCCATTTTCTTTGTAGTGTTTAAAAAATTCATTGAGTATCTCGGCTTTCTTTCCGTTGATAAACGTAATACAATGTATTACACACGAAAGAGGGGGGTTGATTTTAATGAGTACTATTACTATTCGTTTAAATCAGGACGAAGAACGACTATTTGAAGAATATGCAAAATTACAAGACCAGCCTTTATCTACTC
>CAMYQS010000219.1 GCA_947296835.1 uncultured Atopostipes sp. | reverse complement strand
GGATGGTATGGTCTATTGTGAACCAATCAAAACGCAGTAAGCTGCGAGTGAACCAAACGGAATTGTTATTTGGACGCTTGGGCTCAAACCAAGGAATTGAAGGTTTATCATTCCCACTGAAAAATGGCGGAAAGCTGCACTTACGAGGAAAAGTCGACCGAATCGATACTTTTAAAGTGGATAATCAATTATATGCTGGAGTTGTTGACTATAAATCGAGTCAAACAACATTCGATTATCAGAAAATATATTATGGTTTAATGATGCAGATGATTACGTATCTAGATACAGTATTATCTTATTCTGATGAGATATTCAACGAACCAGCCAAAGGAATTGGTGCATTTTATTCTCGCGTTCACCATCCATTTATCGACTTAAAAGACTTAAAGAAACAAACACTCGAAGAAGAATTATTAAAGCAGTATAAATTTGACGGTTTAATTATTGATCAAAACGAAATTCTAGAAGCAGTGGATACCCAACTTGAAATGGGGCATTCACCACTTTATCCCATTCAGTTACTGAAGTCCGGTAAATTTAAGCACGACAAGATATTAACTGAAGAAGAATTTAAGTTATTAATTGACTACAACCGTGAAATGATTATTGATGCTGGAAACCGAATTTTATCGGGTGAAAATAAATTGGCGCCATTTGATGATGCTGGGCTATATACCCCGTCAGTTCGTGGAAGTTACCAAGCTATTTCACAATTTGATGCTTTATTACCAGAAAATAATTACCAAGATATGTTGAAGTTAAAGAAAGACGAATTCTTTAACTTACTGAATGAGAAATACCATCCAAAGGAGGAGAAGTAATTGATGAATGATATACCATTAAAAACACCGGGTGCATTGTTTACTGACCAACAATGGGAGGCTATACATGCATCGGGTTCGAATTTATTAATATCTGCTTCTGCTGGATCAGGAAAAACGATGGTATTGGTTAACCGAATCATCGAAAAGATTAAAAAGGGCACAGAAATCGATGAACTATTGGTTGTGACCTTCACGAACGCTGCCGCTAAAGAGATGAAGCAACGTATTCAAAAATCATTACAAGATGAAATAACCGAAGACCCTGATTCTGAAACGAGACACCATTTAGTTGCTCAATTGCCGAAACTTGGTCATGCGAATATCTCAACATTACACTCGTTTTGTTTAAAAGTAATTGAGCGGTATTACTACTTGATTGACTTTGACCCAGTGTTTAGACAACTAACCGATGATACTGAGATTGAATTAATGAAAGAAGATATCTGGGATGAGATTTTAGAGGGGCTTTATAAAGAAGCGGATGATTCCTTTTTAAATTTCATGCAGGCGTACGCTGGAGATCGTTCAGATGATAACATTACTGAAATGGTGTTTAAATTACATGAGTTCTCACGAGCCAATGAGAATCCAGATGAGTGGTTAGAGTCGTTAACAAACTTATATGACATTCCATCAGGTGATTTAGCGGATTCGACAATTTATCAAGCGTTAATTCGCAAGCAATGGCTGGATGAACTATCTTATTTTGTTCAATTAATTGATCAAGCTTTGTCACTTGCAAGTGGGGATGACCATTTAGAGAAACAAATCCAACTCCTAAATAATGAACGCAATCAGTACCAACATGCGTTTAACTTGCTGCAAGATAATAAACTTAAAGAGACATTTGAATTTATTCAATCAGGTTATAAGTTTGGGACATTACGTGGACCATCTAAAAAAACAACACCAGAAGAGATTCTAGAAGTCTTTAATGATGAAATTAAACACCTAAGAAATGACGCTAAAAATGGCTATCAAATGTTCGAAGCCAACTTTACCATGGAGCATGATGAGCAAGTTGAAGTAATTCTTGCGACGAAAGAGTATATCACTGTGTTAACTCAAATAACGAAGAAGTTCGCGGATGCTTATCAAGCACATAAAGCCGAACAAAAGCTTATTGACTTCAACGATTTAGAACACTTAACCTTACAGATTTTAAAAGGGGATAGTGCTGAAGAGGTTTCAGAGGCTTCAGTTTATTACCGTGAAAAGTTCGAAGAAGTATTGGTTGATGAGTACCAGGACCTTAACGCCTTACAAGAAGCGATTTTATTACGCTTGACAAAATCGGAATCAGTTGAAGGAAATTACTTCATGGTTGGGGATGTGAAACAGTCAATTTATGGTTTTAGGCTGGCGGATCCAAGTCTATTTCTTTCAAAATACGAAAAGTATAAAACAAGTGATGATGGACACCGAATTATTCTTGCGGAGAATTTCCGTTCTAGAGAAAATGTTCTGAGTTTTACGAACTTTGTCTTCACTCAATTAATGGATGAAGAAGTCGGGAACCTCGTATACGATGAAAATGCAGAGCTTGTATATGGAAATAAAGATTTCCCAAAAAATGATGGCTTTGAAACAGAACTACTATTGTATGAAAAAGACACTGACGCAGAACTTGAAATTAGTGAGTCGGATGAAGACAATAAAGATAACTGGGTGAAAGATAAAGCATCTGGTGAAATCTCGATGGTTGCGGCTCGTATTAAAGAGCTAATCGATAGTGGCTTTGAGATTTACGATAAGGACGAAAAAAAGATGCGTCCAGTTGAATACCGGGACATGGTGTTATTAACACCGACGAAAAGTAAGAACTTACGGATTCAAGAAATATTCCAAGAAGTCGATATTCCGACTGCCGTCAATGAAACGCAGAACTTTTTCCAAACAACAGAAGTATCCATCATGATGTCATTATTAAAAATCATTGATAACCCAAGACAGGATATTCCATTGGTTGCAACATTGCGATCGCCAATCGTTGGTTTAAACGAAGTCGAATTGACCTATATTCGCTTGATAGATAAACAAGCAGATTTCTTTGAAGCAATGATGACTTATGCAAATAGTGATTTTGAAGATATAAGAAACATAAATGTACAGAAAAAGTTACAACATTTCATCAAGCAATTAGACAAATGGCGTGAATATGCACGTAGACACTCATTAGTGGAGTTGTTGCGGTTAGTCTATCAAGAAACTGGTTATGCCTACTACGTTGGAGGAATGAGCGGTGGTAAGCAACGCCGAGCGAACCTTGAAGC
>CAMYQS010000218.1 GCA_947296835.1 uncultured Atopostipes sp. | reverse complement strand
GTCTAAAGGCTGAGTTCGTTATTTCATTATTATTCGAAATTTGTCTCTTGAGGACTCATTCGCATTTCAATCCCTGATTTCACATTTTTTATGAAATCAGCCACTGTTTTTGATACGTTTTTGGATTAAACTTCATTTTGCATGGACGTTTTCTGTAATATCGCCTATACTTTATGAAATGAAAATAAAAAACGAGATAGGTGATTTCACAATGTTGGATCAAGAATTATTTGCAGCAATTGAAAAAGAAAGAAATCGTCAAATTAACGGAATCGAATTAATTGCGTCTGAGAACTTTGTTTCAGAAGAAGTTTTGCAAGCACAAGGCAGTATTCTGACAAATAAGTACGCTGAAGGTTACCCTGGCCGCCGCTATTATGGTGGGTGTGAATTTATTGATGTGATTGAAAACTTAGCGATTGATCGCGCAAAAGAATTATTTAATGCGGAATATGCAAACGTGCAGCCACATTCTGGAAGCCAAGCAAACATGGCTGCTTACCGCGCACTACTTAATCCCGGTGACAAGATTCTAGGAATGAACTTAGACCACGGTGGGCATTTAACACACGGTTCGAAAGTGAATTTTAGTGGAAAGGATTACGAAATCATTGCATACGGTGTGACAAAAGAAGACGAGTCGATTGATTATGAAGAAGTCCGTCGACTGGCGTTAGAAGAAAAACCTAAGTTAATCGTTGCGGGTGCAAGTGCATACTCTCGTGAAATTGATTTTAAAAAATTCCGTGAGATTGCGGATGAAGTTGGCGCAAAATTAATGGTCGACATGGCTCACATTGCGGGCCTATGCGCAACGGGACACCACCAAAACCCAGTTGAATATGCTGATGTTGTAACATCAACGACACATAAAACTTTACGCGGACCTCGCGGTGGTTTAATTTTAGCAAAGAAAGAGTATGGTAAGAAATTAAATAGTGCTATTTTCCCTGGAATTCAAGGTGGTCCTTTAGAGCACGTAATTGCCGCAAAAGCAGTGGCTTTCTTTGAAGCATTACAACCGTCGTTCAAAGACTATATCGATCAAGTCTTAAAGAATGCGAAGGCAATGGTTGAAGTATTAGAAGATTCTGAATTCCGCGTGGTTAGCGGTGGAACAGATAACCATCTCTTCTTATTAGACACGACAGGTTATGGGTTGAACGGCCAAGAACTAGAAACACTCTTAGATGAAGCAGGAATCACAGTAAACAAAAACATGATTCCATTCGATACGTCTACACCTACGAAAACAAGTGGTATTCGAGTTGGAACACCAGCGATTACATCTCGTGGATTCGACGAAGACGCTGCAAGAAAAGTTGCAGAATTAATTATCCGCGTTGCAGCAAACAAAAATGATGCTGAAACGTTAGTTACAGTAAAAGAAGAAGTACACGCATTAACTGCACAATTCCCTCTTTACGAAAGCCGATAATCATTAAAATGAAAATCCTCCTGTTAGACTTTTTTACAAGTCCAGCAAGAGGATTTTTTATTATTTCTTCAGATGCTCCCGTACTTTTGGCATAATTTTTGTGCCTAACATTTCAATGTTTCGCATCATTCGATCGTGTGGTACGCCACCGAAATCTAATTGAGCAATATAACGTTGGTGTCCAAATAATTCATGTTGGTATAGAATCTTTTCAATAATTTGGTCAGGTGAACCAATATTCATTACATTTTTAGGATCCATACCTTGCGCGAAATGTTGTTTTGGAAAGCCTTGGCCATTCGTACGTTTCATGCCTTCATTCACATGGGGATAAACTTCCTGGAAAGCTTGCTGCGTCGTTTCAGCGGCGTAGAAAAATCCAGCTGTTGCTACTGGGAACTCTTTCGGGTTATGTCCACTACGACTTAACGCTTCTCGGTATGTCGCAATCGAGTATTCGAAAGATTCTGCCGGTCCGCCTAACGTCGCAAGAAACATTGGTGCACCATTGAACCCTGCTCGAATCGCACTGTTCGGGCCACCACCAACCGCTCGCCAAATCGGTAAAGAACCATTTTTTGGTCGCGGTAAAATCTGCGCATCCTTAAGTGGTGCGCGGAATTCGCCTTCCCAATTTACAATTTCTTCTTGGTTTAACTTCATCAGTAGTTCAAATTTCTCTTCAAACAAGCCTTCATAGTCTTGGATGTCGTACCCGAGTAATTCAAATACACCTAGTCGGGATGCTCGTCCGGCTATTATTTCAGCACGACCGTCTGAAATTAAATCCAGTGTCGCAAAGTCTTCATAGACACGCACCGGGTCAAGCGTACTGATAATTGTCGACGAACTACCGAACTTTATTTTCTCCGTTGCTTGTGCAATTGCTCCAAGCACCACTGTATGGGCTTGTGTTGTGAAATATTCTTGATGGCTCTCTCCCACACTAAAGAAATCTAAGCCAACATCTTCTGCTAGTTTCGCCATTTCAATAATTTGTTTTAGTCGTTCTTGGGCTGAAATTCGTGTGTTCGTACGCGGATCGGGTAAGTGATCACCAAGTGTATAAACTCCAAACTCCATGCCTTTTTCTGGATTGATACGTAATTTTTCCATAATAAACTCCTTAATCTGTACATATATACTTCGAATTAAAGATAATAGAAGTAGATCCGATAAGCAATTATTTTGTCTTCTTACTTTGGGTGAAACCAAGTGCTAGTAGAAAGTATGAATTACTTATTTGGTTTTCATTTCACAACTAGACCATAAAAAAAGCAACTAATCATAAATGACCAGCTGCTTCTATACAATGTTGTTTTTAAAGTCGACTAAAGGAGTACCGATTTTTAGATTGAAATTCTTTCTTCGTGACAGACAATCCAAACAGTGCGATGGATAAGGTTAACCACGAAAAGCCTAGAGAAAATCCGCCAATCACATCACTTAGATAGTGGACGCCTAGATAAATACGGCTTAGACCGATAAATAAAACTAATAGTCCGAGTACGATACTCAGCGCTAGCTTACCAATTGTCCAATGTGTTCTTCGCGAATTTATGTATCGAATGATAATAAACAATAAACCACCATATATAATCATTGACCCCATTGAGTGCCCGCTTGGGAACGAATAGCCACCTTGCTCAACGAGGTGATCAATCTGATCTGGCCGAATACGCTCAAAAA
>CAMYQS010000217.1 GCA_947296835.1 uncultured Atopostipes sp. | reverse complement strand
TTACCGTATTGATAACCAATCAAACTTACACATCTTAGTAGGTAAAGTTTCATTCTCAGAAGAAGCTCTACTAGAAAACATTAAAGCTGTTCACGACGAGATTATCGAAGTTCGTCCAGCAAGTGTTTCTGGATCAAGCTATATTAAAAACTTAGCTGTATCAAGTACATTCGGACCTGGTATTAAAATCAACCACCGAACGCTATTAGACGACGAAGCTTAATTTTATCTTAAAATAAAGCTTGCATCTTCAAATAGAACTTGTTATAATTTCTAAGGTTCAAGTTAATTGAATAAGAAACATTACCGAAGACCGTATGTGGCGCAATGCCTTAATTTCATACCGAGGAAGATGTGTTTAATCAATCTATATTCGTATAGAATTGTTAATTAAAACATTTAACGCTCCCTTATGTCTTTGGTGACTAAGGGAGTTTTTTAATTAGAAGGCTGAGAAGCTTCAGGAGGTGACGTTCGTGAGTCGTGAACAAATATTGCAAGAAAAACAAAACGTTGTAGATTTATTAGTAGAGAAAATGCAAAACGCAGCATCATTCGTAGTAGTTGACTACCGTGGTTTAACAGTTGGAGAAGTAACTGAACTACGTAAGCAATTACGTGAGGCTGGAGTTGACATGCATGTTGTTAAAAACACGCTAGCTCGTAAAGCAGCATCAGTTGCTGAAATTGAAGGGTTAGAAGATGCATTTGTTGGACCTACAGCTATCGCTTTTTCAGAAGAAGAAGTAGTAGCACCAGCAAAAATCATGGTTGACTTTGCTAAAGAAGCAGAAGCACTTGAAGTCAAAGGTGGATACATGGAAGGTGAAGCAGTTTCAATTGAAACAATTGAACAAGTTGCGAAACTTCCAAACCGCGAAGGACTATTATCAATGCTATTATCTGTTCTTCAAGCACCAATCCGCAACACTGCATTGGTATTCAAAGCAGTTGCAGAGAAAAAAGAAGAAGAGGACGCAGCATAATTTATATGCCGATCTCGCAGTCGCATAGACTGCAAAAAGTTTCATCATTTTAAAACATAAAATACAAACATAATGGAGGAAATTAAAAATGGCTTTAAACGTAGAACAAATTATCGCTGATTTAAAAGAATCTACAGTTCTTGAAATCAACGAATTAGTAGAAGCAATCGAAGAAGAATTTGGTGTAGAAGCAGCAGCACCGGTAGCAGCAGCAGGAGCAGGAGCAGCAGTTGAAGAAGAGAAATCTGACTTTGACGTAGAATTAACAAGTGCTGGTTCAGCTAAGATCAAAGTAATTAAAGCAGTTCGTGAAATTACTGGATTAGGTCTTAAAGATGCTAAAGCATTAGTTGATGGCGCACCTGGCGTAATCAAAGAAGGCGTAGCTAAAGAAGAAGCAGAAGAAATGAAAGCTAAAATTGAAGAAGCTGGAGGATCTGTTGAACTTAAATAAGTCCAACGATCTAACATCTGATTCAACAAACCTCGAGTGGTCTATACCACTTGAGGTTTTTTCTGTTTTTAAGAGCAAATTCAAGTAGTTTCTGCAGTTTATTATGTGAACCGGCGCAGCAATAATTGATTTATAAACAATGGACGACAAAATGTAAGCAGACAGGAACTACTGACATTTCCAGGTGCCTATATCAAATATTAGGGTTCATTTCACCAAAACAAAGCGTAGTTGTCACAAAGTCTTTACAGATTATCCGAAAATAAATCTATTGTATCGGGCTTATATAATGTAAACTTATGTTATAATATCACATGCAATAAGAAACATGCTTACCAGATTTTAGAGTAGATTGATGTATATCAGGAGTGAAAAAATGAAAAATGAAAATGAAAACACATCCCGGATTGATTATGGGATAATCCTTTGTATTATGATACTAGCCATGATTGGTTTAATCTCGCTATATTCCACATCTGTATTGATTCAAGGTGGAGGTTTGCGCATGACAATTATGCAGGGTGTTTGGTATGTCCTTGGAATCATCGCGGCCGCTGTTATTATGTTGTTTGATTCCGAACAGTTGTGGAAGTTAACCCATTATCTTTACTGGATAGGGATACTAGCATTAATAGTCACCTTACTTTTTTATGACCGGCCGTTATCTGTTATAACAGGAGCGAAGAGTTGGATTCGGATTCCGATTATTAATTTTACCTTGCAGCCGTCCGAGTTTGTTAAAATACCCTATATATTAATACTCGCTAAAACGACAACACTGCATAATGCACGGTTTAAAAACCGCACCGTGGAATCGGATTTTATGTTGATTGGTAAATATATATTATGGTCGATTCCACCGTTTGCGTTGATTATGATGCAAAACGACTTAGGTACGACGTTAGTCTATATCGCGATACTGGCAGGAATCTTTTTACTGTCTGGTATTCAATGGAAAATCATTATCCCAATTGTGCTAGTCTTGTTTGTATTAGCGGCAGGTATTATTATCTTGGTTGTTTATAACCGAGATTTTCTGCAGAGAACATTAGGTGTACAGGATTACCAATTTAGTCGTATTGATACGTGGCTGGACCCGTACCACGATACGTCGCAAGCATCTTACCAAGTTATCCAAGCTTTCAAAGCGATTGGATCAGGTGGCGTGTTTGGTAAAGGGTTAGGCGTTTCAGAAGTTTATATCCCAGTACGTGAATCGGATATGATCTTCGCTACAATCGGAGAGAACTTCGGTTTTGTAGGCGCGTCATTCTTAATCTTTATCTATTTTGTCTTAGTTTATAATATGATTCGAATTGTTTATGACACGAAAAATGAATTTTATGCTTATATTGCGACAGGTGTTATCATGATGCTTGTTTTCCACGTGCTTGAAAACATCGGGATGAACATTGGATTACTACCGGTTACGGGGATTCCATTACCGTTTGTATCGCAAGGTGGTTCGGCTTTACTTGGGAATATGATGGGGATTGGCTTAATTATGTCGATGCGTTACCATCACCGTTCATATATGTTCTCTGGAGATGGGGACTCATTCCACTCCGACGCGAAGTAATTTTATGATATGTATATAGAGGGAGAAGGTAGAGTATGCTTAAAAAGCGATTTAAAATGTTGGATCTATGGATACTGATTCCATTTTTATCCTTAATATTATTTAGTATCATTGCGGTGTATAGTGC
>CAMYQS010000216.1 GCA_947296835.1 uncultured Atopostipes sp. | reverse complement strand
TTATATTGGGCAGCTGAATGTGATTTTATTTGCGCCGGAAGACTTAACTTTAGTAAAAGGATCGCCATCTGTGCGTCGAAAGTTTGTTGATATGGAATTAGGACAAATGAATAAAATTTATTTATACCATTTGTCGCAATTTCAACAAGTACTCAAACAACGAAATCAGTTTTTGAAACAAGCGCGCTTTAAAAAAGATTACGACAAAATTTATTTAGATGTTTTAACCGAACAATTAGCCGCAGAAGCTGCAGAAGTTTTACATTCACGTTTTAAATTTGTAAACCAGCTCAGTGATTTGGCGGATGCTGTTCAAAAAGACATTTCAAACGAAAAAGAATCATTATCGATACGTTACAAAACCTCTTCCAGTGCTGATGAAACGATGACTGTTGAAGAGATTTTTAATCATTTGAAAGAAGATTATGAAAAATCCTTAGCTCAAGAAGTGGATCAAGGCACGACAACGATTGGTCCGCACCGAGATGATTTGATTTTTTATGTAAACGAGCGAAATGTACAGACGTATGGCTCTCAAGGGCAGCAGCGTACGACCGCTTTAAGTTTGAAATTAGCAGAAATTGAATTAATGCGTGAAATGACAGGCGAATACCCAATTTTATTACTGGACGATGTATTAAGTGAGCTAGATGATAGTCGCCAGACGCATTTATTAAAGAGCATTCAAAATAAAGTCCAAACTTTTATAACAACTACCAGTTTAGATGGTGTTCAAATGGATTTATTAAATGATCCATTCATTTTTTATGTCGAAGATGGATCAATTGAAAAAACGGATGAAAGCAAAGATTCATAAAATCCGAAAGCTTATAGAGATAGGAGAATTTTAAACAATGGATGAAAACAAAAATCTCATACCCGGTAATTATGATGCAAGTCAAATTGAAGTTTTAGAAGGTTTAGAAGCCGTAAGAAAACGTCCAGGAATGTATATTGGTACAACTGGTCTGGATGGCGTGCATCACTTAGTTTGGGAGATCGTGGATAACTCAATCGATGAGGCGATGGCAGGCTATGCGGATACGATTCATATTCAAATCGAAGAAGATAACCAAATCCGAGTGATGGATAATGGACGAGGTATTCCAGTTGATTTACAACATAAAACGGGTCGTCCTGCGTCAGAGACTGTTTTTACAGTTTTACACGCGGGTGGTAAGTTTGGTGGAGGCAGTTATAAAGTTTCCGGTGGACTTCACGGGGTTGGAGCAGCAGTTGTTAACGCGCTATCAACTTTCTTAGAGTACAAAATTTATAAAGACGGAAAAATTTATTTCCAGCGATTTGAACGTGGGATTCCTATGGGTGATATGGAAATGATCGGAGACACAGATAAGACTGGAACCGAAGTTACGTTCCGCCCGGATGAAGAAATTTTCAAAGAAAGTATCCAATATAATTTTGAACGCCTAAGAGACCGTGTTCAAGAATTAGCGTACCTAAACCGTGATTTACAAATTGATATTACGGATAGTCGTAGCGACCAAGAGCCTAAAGAAGCATCATATCGTTATAGTGGTGGGGTTAAGAGTTATACAGATTATCTAAATGAAAATAAAGATGTGTTATATGCAGAACCGGTTTATTTAGAAGATGAGCAAGATGATATCGTTGTTGAAGTTGCTTTACAACATACAACTGGCTATCACCTAAACTTACTGTCGTTCACAAATAATATTCGTACCCATGAGGGTGGTACGCATGAATCTGGATTTAAAGCGGCATTAACTCGTGTGATTAACGACTATGCTCGTAAATCAGATTTCTTAAAAGAAAACGATGAAAACTTCTTAGGAGAAGATGTTCGTGAAGGTTTAACGGCTATTATTAGTATTAAGCATCCGGATCCTCAATTTGAGGGGCAAACAAAAACGAAATTAGGAAACTCAGAAGCGAGAACAATCGTTGACCGTTTATTCTCAGAGAACTTCGAACGTTTCTTAATGGAAAACCCTAAAATAGGGAAACTAATTATAGAGAAAGCTGAACTAGCGTCGAAAGCTCGTGTTGCAGCGAAGCGCGCGAGAGAAGTGACTCGTAAAAAGAGTGGGCTTGAGATTTCAAATTTACCAGGTAAGCTAGCAGACTGTTCTTCAAAAGATCCTGAAATTTCAGAATTATTCATCGTTGAGGGGGATTCCGCGGGTGGATCGGCAAAACAAGGTCGTTCGCGTCTATTCCAAGCGATTTTACCGATTCGAGGTAAAATTTTAAACGTTGAAAAAGCTTCTCTTGATCGAATTCTTGCAAACGAAGAGATCCGTACGCTATTTACAGCAATGGGTACTGGTTTTGGAGAAGAATTTGAAGCAGATAAAGCTCGTTACCATAAATTAATTATTATGACGGATGCGGATGTCGATGGTGCGCATATTCGTACATTATTATTGACTTTATTTTTCCGTTATATGC
Source organism: uncultured Atopostipes sp. (assembly GCA_947296835.1). GTDB lineage: Bacteria > Bacillota > Bacilli > Lactobacillales > Carnobacteriaceae_A > Atopostipes. Next base: position 751 of record CAMYQS010000216.1, on the reverse strand, counting down.
GTCCAGCGATTGATGCCGGATTTATTTATGTGGCTCAGCCGCCCCTATATCAAGTACGTCAAGGTAAGACATCTGTCTATCTAGACTCGGATGAAGCACTTGAAGAGTATTTAAAAACAATACCAGCTTCACCAAAACCAGCTGTTCAACGTTATAAAGGACTAGGTGAGATGGATGCGGATCAATTATGGGAAACTACAATGGATCCAGATACAAGACGCCTAACTCGTGTTGATGTAGAAGATGCAAAAGAAGCTGATCGTGTTATGACAATGTTAATGGGGGATAAAGTTCCACCACGTCGTCAATTTATCGAAGAAAACGCGCGATATGTTGAAAATATTGATATTTAATTTTATAAAAAAGTAATGATTGTTTTTGAAATGGAAGGAGCAATAGAAAATTGGCTGAAGATAGAAGTGGAATTGAAAGTATTCAACTTGCCCATGAGATGAGAAAATCTTTCCTTGATTATTCGATGAGTGTTATCGTAGCACGAGCACTTCCAGATGTCCGTGACGGTTTGAAACCTGTACATCGCCGTATTTTACACGGAATGAATGAATTAGGAAATACACCAGATAAAGCATATAAAAAATCTGCACGTATTGTTGGAGACGTAATGGGGAAATATCACCCTCACGGGGACTCGGCAATTTACGAGGCTATGGTTCGTATGGCCCAAGATTTCAGTTACCGTAATCCATTAGTTGATGGACATGGAAACTTTGGATCAGTGGATGGTGGCTCT
>CAMYQS010000215.1 GCA_947296835.1 uncultured Atopostipes sp. | reverse complement strand
CTTGCGCGATCATAAATAAATTACAAGCGAGCAAGAAAGTCTTGCGCGATCATAAATAAATTACAAGCGAGCAAGAGAGTCTTGCTCGATCATAAATAAAATACAATTACGCAAGACTATTATTTTATACGTAGTAGGTATACTTACCCTTTTTTACCATGGTATAGTGAGCGGAAAGTACGGTATAGATATATCTTTTTGAGTTTAGCCTACCCATATAATGGTATAAATTACTGCAGTGCAGTTTCGCGTCATACCTCAACACTTGATACTCCTCAATTGTCCGTAAGGTGGCGGCATCGCGTAATTCGGTGTGGCCGCAGGGACAAGTTACAAACTTGCGACTGATTTGGGTACCCAGGCTGTTACAGTGCGCGCAGCGGATACCGGTTTTGACGAAGCGCATCTGGTCGGCCGTTAGTGGTGCGATCACAAACGGATTCGCGACTTGGAACTTGTTGAGTTGGCGCTGAATCTGGTCGATGCGCAGTGAGTCGTATGGGGACGACCGCTCGTCTGCGGCAATCTTGCGAATAAAATTCCTCAACTGATTGCGTTGCACAATCTTGATATCGTCAACCTGTGAGCGGATCGAGACTTCGTTGTGTTCCCCGATAAAGATTAAAGCGCCGTGTATGTTAGCCGAATGGATATGTTCCGATAGTATTTTTCGGATATTCTTATGGGAACGACGTGATTGAAAGATGCAGTCGCTGCTGTATTCATACCCATCGATAGTTGTCGCACCATCCATATAGTCAAATTTCCCCGTATAGTTCTTCACCTCCATCACATAGCAGCTCGTATCGGTAAAGACGATCAAATCACTTTCGGCTACACCATTCGAGTTTGCCCAGTAATTTCGTATATAACGCCAATGCGGCTCGCCATAATCCATAAAATAGCGCAAAACTTCTTGTTCACCCATTTCACCAGCGACTAATCGCTTATAAAGATTCTCGTGTTCTACAAACAACTTGGGACTACGAACGTTTAGAATACCTAAAAATTCTTGCTGGCTCGGTCCGGTTTTCATTTCACCCAAAAGTATTTTTTCCATCATTACATAACTCCCTATATATATAATTTGCAAAAAAATCGTATTTTCGCGAAAAAAGTTAAAATAAATGAAATAGGTCTTAATACCCCGCTTTTTGCACAAATAAAACGTAAGCTAATAGTGAGGAGAGTAGGATGGATGAGTGATGAACATGCTATTATTCAGCGCGTTTATGAGGCGAAAGATGACTCAATGGTGGCTGATTTATTAATATCGGACTATTTACCATTTATAAAATCGCAGGTAACGAAAGTAATGAAGCGCCCGGTAAATATCCAACAAGATGATGAGTACAGTATTGCGATGATTGCATTTCATGAAGCGATAAATGGCTACTCGAAAACGCGGGGTGCGTTCCTAAGCTATGCCGCATTACTGATGCGTAATCGAATTATCGATTTTTGGCGAGAGAACAATCGACATAATCAGGTGATTTCAATCAACGCACCTACCTCTGAACATGACCAAACGCTTGAGGATTCCATTTCAGATAATGAGAATCACGAGGAAAACTTGGTCATACGCGAAGCAACAAAAGAAGAAATTATTGAGCTGAGTATGCAGATTCGAGAGTTCGGTGTATCTTTGACAGATATTGCGGACAACAGCCCGAAGCAGGGGAGGACGCTGACAGCTTGCCAGAAGGTAGTCGCTTACGCACAAAGTAATGAGGAAATGATGGAAGAATTTTTTAAGAACGAAACGGTTGCCGTTAAAAAAGATGACAGAGGGTACAAAAGTTTCTCGAAAAACAATTGAACGGCACCGAAAATATATTATTGGCTTACTATTAATTTATACGAACGGTTATGAAATAATTCGCGGACATTTAGCTGAAGTAATGAAAGGAGTGACCGCAGAATGAAATACTTAGTAATGGAAACCTTCAATAGTTATGCGGTCCTCTTGGATGAAGAAGGGCGTTTTGTGAAGAGCGGAAACCTCGGTTATGAAATTGGGGACACCGTTACAAATCCCGTCTTGATGCGAGACACACCACTTGAAAAAGTAAAAGGAACGCGTAAAATGGCAACCCGAATAGCGGCCGGCATTTTAACGATTGTGGCAATAGTCGCTTTGTTCGTTGGCGTGAATGTTTACCAACAAAATTATGCGCCTTATACGTCTATTTTTATGATGATCAATCCAGAAGTTGAAATGATTTTAAACCGAAATGGCGAAGTGATCGATCTAGAAGGGGCGAACGCGGATGGTAGTGTACTACTTGAAGGGTATGCGGCGAATAGTAAAGATAAAACAGTTATCTTAAATGAGTTAGTCGATCGCGCGATTGAAATGGAATTCTTAGCGGATGGTGGACAGGTATCGATTTCGATTGATACGCCAGACCAAGATTTATTTGAAAAATATGGGATTGAATTACGTCGTGAATTAGATGGTCGTACACGAATTACGATTCAAATTACAGATATTGAAAACAAAGGGAATCCACAGCGCCCTCCCGTTGCACCGGAGCCAGAACCAGCTCCGAAGCCAACTACACCGGTCGATGATGATTCTGGCTATGATGAATCGGATTATGATGAACCAAATAATAAGTCGAACAATCAGGCGCCGGTTCGTCCACCTGTAACGGATGATGACACGGACTATGATGATAGTGATTATGACGACACGGACTACGACGACGATGATGACTCCGACTATGATGATTCGGATTACGATGACGATGATGATGACTAACTAGAAAAAAATCATAAAAAGTGCAGGTCGCTAACGGTCTGCACTTTTTATGCTTATAATTGGTGTCGCTTAACGATGCAGTTCTCCCTATGCTATACTAAAATCAGAGGGGGATACGCTGTGAAAGAAAAATTACATGCCATTTTAAGTGTTGAAGATACGAGCGACTTAACCAGTAAACTTTATAACTATTTAAATATCGGTATGACGGTCATTAGTCTCGTGCCATTAATGTTTAACCGGCAATCGGAATCTTTATTAACTATTGAAATGATCGCGGCCATATTTTTTGTCGGGGACTACTTACTACGATGGCTAACTGCAGATAGACAGATGGAAGATAAAAGACCAGTGGCGGCCTATCTGACGTATCCTTTCACACTTTACGCAATTATCGACTTCTTAGCGGTGCTACCGTTTCTAGGGT
>CAMYQS010000214.1 GCA_947296835.1 uncultured Atopostipes sp. | reverse complement strand
CAATTATTCTGATGGTCTCCAAAAATACTTATAGATTGCATGAAAGCTATTGATTACGAATATTACTTCGTGATCAGTGGCTTTTTTATATAACCTGCCCCCTCTTTTCTCACAAGATTTTTCACCTATTGTAAAAAGTCTACAAATCTTTATCATAAAATTTGCTTACAAAAATTGATCTAGGTCAATTTTAATTTAAAAAGTTTTGTGTATAATAGTGAAGTGTTAAACAAAGTATTTTAAAATCATATTTTGGATATACACAAAATGTAAATCCAAAATCTGTAATGCACCAACCATACGAATAAGGATTCATACTCCTATAATAGCTAAAATATAAAAGCGGTTTTTATTTTTCACATTACTTGTGAAAAAAGTTCCACTTTTACAATGAAAGGAAATAGATGATGAAAAAATTTATTGGTTTAGTCGGAACAAACTCTGACAACTCTACGAATCGTCGCCTACTACAATTTATGGCGAAACACTATGCAAACCAGGCTGAGATCGAGCTATTAGAAATCGATCATTTACCTTTATGGAATAAACCAGAAAACTATACCGTTCTTCCTGAAGTACAAAAAATAGCAGATAAAATTAAGGCATCAGATGGTGTCGTTATCGCAACACCAGAATATGACCACGCGCCAACAGCAGCATTAAACAATGCGCTCGCTTGGTTATCTTATAAAACTTATCCATTTGTAGACATGCCGGTCATGATTGTCGGTGCTTCATACGGGACACTTGGATCATCACGTTCACAGATCCAATTACAACAATTACTAGAAGCGCCTGAATTAAAAGCGCACGTTATGCCAAGCTCTGAATTTTTACTAGCACACTCACTTGAAGCATTTGATACGGATGGCAACTTAGTTTTTGAACGTAAAGTAAAAGAGTTAGATACGATTTTTGCTAATTTCTTACAATTCGTTGAAATTATCCACCACCTACCAAACGCGCATGAAATTGGCGAAGAAACTGCTGAAAAATACATTTGGGATACGAAATAGATAGGAGCTTATAAAATGAAATTAGTCGGATTAGTTGGATCTAACGCGGACAAATCATATAACCGTTTATTATTAAAATTTATTGAAAAAGAGTACAAAGATTTATTTGAATTTGAAATCCTTGAAATTAAAGATGTACCATTATTTAACCAAAGTAATGACCAAACACATTCAGAAGTCATACAAAACTTAAACCGCAAAATCAGTGAAGCTGATGGTGTTATTATCGCAACTCCGGAACATAACCGTACCGTTCCACCTGCCCTAAAGAGTGTTATTGAGTGGTTATCATTTAAAGTTCATCCATTTCAAGATCAGCCTGTATTAATCGTGGGTGCTTCATATTTTGACCAAGGAACATCTCGTGCACAACTCCATCTACGTCAGATTTTAGAAGCTCCGGGTGTAGGCGCGTATACTTTCCCAGGTAACGAATTCCTTTTAGGGCATGCAACAAAAGCATTTGATGACATGAATAACTTAAAAGACCAGCAAACAGTAAACTACTTAAGAACGATTCTAGAAAAATTCTGTGACTACGTGAAAATATTAAAAGGCGTGAAAGAAGAGGTTGTCGAAATGAAACCAGAAGATTTAAATGCAACAGGTAAAATTGACACGACAATTGAAGGTGTCGATATGTACGCAGAAGATTGGGTTGAACAAGCCTCTGAGAAAGTGAATGCCGTTAAAGGTGACGCCTATGTTGAGTTGGACCGTGGTGTATTAACGGTTAATCAATTGAATCACTTATTAAACTCAATGCCATTTGAAATTACGTACGCAGATAGTAATAACCAATTCTTATACTACAATAACCATATTCCACGTGAAGAAATGTTAGCGAAACGTCACCCTAGCCAAGCAGGTAACCCATTAGGTGCTTGTCATCCAGATTATACACATAAAAATGTATCGTACGTTATTTCACAATTACGCGCTGGAAATGTTGATCACTTCCGCGTTAAAGTTCCTACGCATGGTCCAGATAAATTCGTTGTTCACACGTACCAAGGTCTATACGACGAAGACGGAACATATTTAGGTATCAATGAGTACGTTCAAGATATCCAACCAGTCATCGATTGGTATCTAGAACAAACTGGTCAAGAACTTGTTGATGGAAAAACAGATGCAGTGTCTGGTGCATCAGCGAATGATAACGACACAGACGGCGTTTCAGGTGCAACAGCATCGGATGCAAATGTTCCAGACCCAGTAGTAAAACCCGCAGAAGCGGATGCTGTTTCAGGAGCTTCAGAGCACAATTAATTTTATGAAATGAATACACAGAAACAAGCAGCCTTTATAATAAAGACTGCTTGTTTTTTGAATAATTAAAGATAATGTTGGACGAGATTTTTTATGGAATAATCCAGCTAATGTCAGATTGGTTCCTGTATTTATAGATTACAAGCATTAACACAAATTTTATCCAACCCTTTCTCGATTTTGAAAAATAACAAGTCTTTTATAGATCATGATCAATGACTTGGAAGAAGTAAGGACGCATTTCAGCTAAGTCTTTTGCCCATGGAATATCTACTTTCTCCCATGTTGTGGATTCTGCACCTAAATAATAGATACCATAATTATTCAACGCGTAAAATGCACCGATTGCATTCGGATCGTGTGCTAAGTGATGACTAAATGAACCTTCTTTTGGTAAGCCATCCGCTAACTCTAACCAATCCTCTTCCCCATTTTTACAATAAACGGTTGAATAAGCATGTTTATCATGCGCTTTGCTTGCACTTTCAGAGGCTGAAATCAATCGAAAATCCGGGTCATTTGGATGCAATATCATATTGTAAGTATATGGATGCTTTTCTAAACCGCTACTCATAAATGTCCAGCTGTGCCCACCATCAAAACTTTCTGCATACGATTCGCGGACATGATTTGAAACCATTCCGCCATTTGTTGCGTATAGACGCGATGGTGCATCAGGATGCATTAATAAAGTATGGACATCTGTCGGCCCCACTTCAGCGCGGTCGCTCCATGTTTTACCATGATCCGAGGTTTGAAAGACTGCTCCTGCTTCAATCGAAACGGCTAAATAGTCCGGGTCTGTTTTACTTGGTGTGATCCAGCGAACATAATGTGTTTCAGGACGAGGTGGAAAAGACCAATTACTCTTAGAGGGTAAATCTTGTATGCCCCTAAACTCTTCCCAATTCTC
>CAMYQS010000213.1 GCA_947296835.1 uncultured Atopostipes sp. | reverse complement strand
GCTGAAGATACATCGGCAGGAGCAGGTGAAGTTGACGCTTTAGGTAATATGCTAACGAAGGTAAGTAACCTAATTCTCCAATTATCAAAATCAGCAGATACAGTAGAAATACTGAAAAATGAAGGATCAACTACATTAAATGAACTTCAAGAATTCACTGAAAAAAATAGTGAATCAGCAGAAAATTCTGTGACAATGATTCTAGAAATGAGCGAAAAGAGTAAGGATGTTGAACGAGCAAGCACGATGATTAAAAACGTTGCGAGTCAGACAAACTTACTAGCATTAAACGCAGCAATTGAAGCATCGAGAGCAGGCGAAAGTGGAAGAGGTTTTGCAGTAGTCGCAGAAGAGATTAAAAAACTGGCAGTCGAATCTCAAAATAATGCAGAGGAAATTTCAAAAATTATAACTGATTTAGCTAGAAATATGGATCAGACTATCGAGAGTGTACAAGAATCTAAAAAAATCAGTGAAGAGCAATTGGTAAGTGTATACGACACACAAAGTAAATTCACAGGGATTTCTACTGCAGTAGAAGACGTTAAAAACGTTGCGAACAACTTAAGAGGATCAAGTGAAGCCATGGTAATTGGGAAAGACAATCTGATTGCTTTAATGCAAAACTTGTCTGCAATTTCTGAAGAAAACGCAGCAAGTACAGAAGAAGCGTCAGCATCAGTTGAAGAACAAACCGCTTCAATGGCTGAAATTGCGAACGCTAGTGAATCCCTATCCGAACTAGCTGTTGAAATGCACGCAAACATAAATCAAGTGAAGTTATCAGATAAATAATTAGACTAAATAGAAAAACCGTAATGATAATCAGAATTCTGATTTTTCATTACGGTTATTTATTACCTAAATTCTTCAGCTATTATCTCATCAACTGTTTCTTGATATTTTTCAGTACTGATCACATTACCTTCATGGCCATTTAAGGCATGACGTTGTTCCAGTTCAGGTGTGTAATCCTTTAATTTAATAACCTCAAAGTTTGTTCGAGTATTAATATTTCCAGGTGTGCTAGCTTCATAGTGGATAACAATGGGTTCAAAGGTAATATTTTCTATAGCCTTTTCTTCTTCAGTTTTCACAAAATCAAAACTGACCGCGCCACCTAATAAGTTAACATCAGATATTGTTGCGGCGATTAAATTACCTAAAGAATAAATAACGAGCGTCTCATGTCCACTATCACCCGTAATCCATTCAATAGGTTGGATTGTATGAGAATGAGAACCTAAAATGACATCAACTTCTAAATCAGCAAATAGTTGTGCATAATCAAGTTGCATTTGGTTTGGATAGTGAGCATGTTCATCTCCCCAGTGGGCAGCAACCATTACAAAGTCACTTAATTCTTTAGCGCGCGCGACATCATTTTTAATTAAATCAGAATTAAAGTAATTAACGCGGTAGGGTGCATCAGGCTGAATACCATTTGTACCATACGTATAAGTTAGAACAGAAAATGTTACCCCGTCTTTTTCTAAAACTGGAATCGTATCTCGGTGCTCTTGGCTTTCAAATGCTCCTGTAAACATAACGTCCTCTTCATATTCTGACCAGTAGGCTAAGCTATTTAAAAGACCCGTGGTGCCCATATCTAAAGTATGATTATTACTACCGTTAACGATATCGAAACCCAATTCAACTAAGTTTCCAGCCATATCACTGGGTGTATTAAAGGCAGGGTATCCTGAGAAACCTCTGTCATCTCCACCTAACACGGTTTCTTGATTAATATAAGCTAAGTCAGCACTTTCGACATCAGCTGCAATATTTTTATAGATCGGTTTAAAATCGTAGTATCCCTCTTCATGGTGCGCATACTGGTAAACATAGGAGTGGATTAGATTATCACCTACACCGTAAAACGAAACTCGAGTTTCTGGATTGATTATTTCTGCCGATTCTTCAGGCTCTTCAGGCATTTCAACTACTTCATCTTTATCAGGTGTTTCGGTAGGAGCTTCAACCACGCTGCTGCACCCAGATAAAAAGAACATAAAAATGACTGTTAAAAAAGTTATCTTCAATTAATTACCCCCCATTATCTTGAAATGAATTCACAATTAATTATATCGTACTTTAATGAATTTGATAGCATAAAAAGCATACGACTTCTTTTCTATTCTAAAATGAGTATGTTATGATAAACGTATTAAAATATTTGGAGGAATTCAGATGACAACCGAAAGTAAAAAACTACCTCAACGTGATGAAGTCCCAGTAAAAAAGACATGGGATTTAACCGTAATCTTCAAATCAGATGAAGAGTGGGAAGCAGCTTACAAAGAAGCGGCTGAAAAAGAAGAAAAAGTTCAGAAATATGAAGGAACTTTAGGGAATGGAGCAGACGCTTTCCTAGAAGCTATTGAAGCGATGTTCGATGCGTCTCGTACGGTAAGTAAAGTATATGTTTATGCTCATTTAAAGAGCGATCAAGATACTGGAAACAATACATACCAAGCAATGAGTAACCGTGCAATTTCATTAATCACAAATGCTCAAGCAGCATCTTCTTGGTTTGAGCCACAATTATTAGAATTATCAGAAGAACAATTAGAAGGATACTTTGAAGAAAACAAGGACTTAGAAGTATACCGTCACCACATAGAAAATATTACGGCAAACCGCGCACACGTCCTATCGGCAGAAGTCGAAGGGTTATTGGCGGCTGCAGGTGAAGTATTAGATGCATCATCAAAAACATTCTCAATTTTAAACAACGCGGATATCGAATTCCCAGTTGTTAAAGATGAGAATGGTGAAGACGTTCAACTATCTCACGGTTTATATGGTCAATTATTAGAAAGTAAAGACCGCGATGTCCGTAAAGGTGCATTCGAAGGATTATACGGTGTTTATGGTGGACTAAAAAATACATTCGCAAGTACATTCCAAGCGAACGTGAAGAAAAATAACTATATTGCAAAAGTACACCACTATGATTCTACAAGACATCGTGCATTATCAAACAACCATATTCCAGAAGAAGTTCACGACACATTAATTGAAGTGGTGAACGATAACTTACACTTACTACACCGTTACATGGAATTACGTAAGAAGTTATTGGGTGTAGAAGAGCTTGAAATGTATGACCTATATGTTTCAATGATTGGTGAAGCGGGTATGAAATACGACTATGATGAAGCAACAGATGTAACATACGATGCATTAGACATATTAGGACCTGAATATAAAGG
>CAMYQS010000212.1 GCA_947296835.1 uncultured Atopostipes sp. | reverse complement strand
GTGCTTGCTGGGTATGAAAAGCCTTAGCTGGATCAACAATCAGACTATGAAAGAGGACGTGTGAGATTTTGGTCGGGTCTTCCCATTTTACCAAGGATTCTTTTTCTTTTTTCAAAGTTGCTAACAATTGTTGCGCTTCTTTGGCGTCGTCTTTTTCAAGTAAGGCGATGGCTTCATCATAATGATAACTTGCAGCAAGCTGTTTTGCTTGATCAAGCTGTTTCGTCGTTTGTTTATCTTCAACAGGTTTTGAGCTGCTGCTTGAGTGTTGAGTTGTTTGACTAGTGTTTTCTAATTTATTGTTTGTTACTGCTTGTGTAACAAAAAAGATACTTACACCTAGAATAATAACAGTGCATACAGAAGTGACAGCCAATATGATTTTGTGTGTATGTTTCATTTTATCGTCCCCTACTACTTTTTGATTTCAAAAACCCCCGTAAGCTTTTCTTAACCTTTTGAAAAACTTCCCATAACCATTGTAACGAATATAGGGTTCTGTTGCAAAGTTTTAAATCTACTATCAAATAAGGTAGAATAATAGAAAAAGATAGCAGGAGGAATGACGATGAATCATTTTAAAGAAAAGCAATTTCAGCAGGATGTGATTATTGTAGCCGTGGGCTACTATCTTCGTTATAACCTTAGCTATCGTGAAGTTCAAGAAATCTTATATGATCGTGGCATTAACGTTTCTCATACGACGATTTATCGTTGGGTGCAAGAATATGGCAAACTACTCTATCAAATTTGGAAAAAGAAAAATAAAAAATCCTTTTATTCATGGAAAATGGATGAAACGTACATCAAAATTAAAGGAAAATGGCATTATTTGTATCGAGCCATCGATGCAGATGGTTTAACCTTGGATATTTGGTTACGTAAAAAACGGGACACACAAGCAGCCTATGCTTTTCTTAAGCGGTTAGTGAAGCAGTTTGATGAACCGAAGGTTGTAGTCACAGATAAAGCCCCCTCTATTACAAGTGGCACTATGTCCCGTCAAGTATACAGATCAAATAGATAAAAATTTTAGGCGGCTTGGTTGCGGAATTGTTCCGCGGTCAAGCCGTTTTTGCTTGTGTAAGCGCGTTTGGTATTAAAGTATTCAATGGCTCCTTTGACGAGTTGTTCTAGCTCTGCTAGCGTCTTAGGACGAGGGTGTTTGTTAATCCAGATTAGCTTGAAGTCATTCCACCAACGCTCTATGGGTGAGTTTTCCCAAGGATGACCGGGGTGCGACATACTATGAATACAATTTTTAGAGGCTAAGTAGTCGTTGAACATACTTGAGCAGTAAGCTGACCCGCGGTCAGTATGGATCATTGGTTGCGCATCAGGTTCAACCGTAAAAGCACGATTAAAGGTTTCAATTACTGCTGATGAAGTTTCTGTGTCTGAAATATTGTAGCTTAAAGCGTAACGACCATATAAATCTAAAATAACGTGTACTCGTACTTTATGAAGTGTGTGTTCGCCGTAGGCTACTTCCGTTGTGTCGGTAACCCACACTTCATTTTTAGTTTCACGGTCGAATTGTCCCTGCAATAAGTTGTCATTGATGTATTCTTCATGGCGTTGAATTCGATTGCGCTTCTTCTTCCTAATATTTGCTCTAATTCCATGCTTACGCATGCAGTTAGTTATTCGTTTTAATCCAGCGGTAAAGCTTAAACGGTTTTCAAAGCTTAACTGTGTAGTCATCGCTAAATATCCCAGCGTCCAATTATGTTCTTCTTCTAACTCTACAATCGCTTCAAGTAACTCTGCTTGCTCATTATGATATTGACTTGGCTTTCGATTGAGCCATTTGTAATAACCATCTCGCGAAGAATCAGCTATTTTACACAACTGGCTAATTGACCATCCATTTTCTTGATTTAGTTCTTTGATGGCTTGGTACCGGAGTCCTTTTCCACCTCCCGATTGCGTATTTCTGTTAATTTTTTTGCGAATGCAATCTCCATCTCTTGCTTTTCTAGCTGAGCCCTTAATAAGCGATTCTCTGCCTTGAGTCGGTCAACTTCCGTCCACTTCTCTTCTGGCTTAGCTTTGCCTCGGCGATCACGAAGTGATTCTGGGTCATTACCGCTTTTGCGATACTTTTGATACCAGCCATAAACTTGTTGGTAACTAATATGGTATTTTTCAACTGCCCAATTGTAGTTCACATCATGCTTAATCAACTCTTCAATGATAGTAAGTCGTTCTTCAAAGTCAGTCTTTCGTCCACTCATTTTTGAATCTCGCTTTCTTGGCGTATAGGCCTTTAAGTTAGATTCATTATACTGCATAATCCAATCTGATAGTTGTGTTTTGGACTTTAGCCCATGCTTGATCGCGAATATTTCAAGCGACGCGTCTGATTTTTGATACTGTTGGACCAAAGATAATTTAAATTCCTTTGAATATCTATGATTATTGTGAGTAGATCGTAAGCCATCAATGCCCTGATATTCATATAGATACCCCCAAGTTCTAATAGTTTTCTTGCCTACTGCATACTTTTTAGCCACCTCACTAATATTAGAACGGGTTAGTTCATTTAGTATAGCTAATTTTTGTTCTGCACTGTATTTTGATTTCCTAGACATATAAAATACCCTCCAAGTATAAGATGAATTTTCTATTTCATCTGTATACTTAGAGGGCATTATAGCCAGTGCCTTTAAGAAACTAAAAGAATACGGCTTTTATCAAGGGACAGAACATCGTACCATTAAATACCTGAATAATTTGATTGAACAAGACCATCGTCCAGTAAAGAGACGCAATAAATTCTATCGAAGTTTACGCACTGCCTCTACCACGATTAAAGGCATGGAAGCCATTCGGGGATTATATAAGAAAACCCGAAAAGAAGGCACTCTCTTCGGCTTTTCGGTGTCTACTGAAATCAAGGTATTAATGGGAATAACAGCCTAAGATATTTGGAGTTCAGAGAGGGGGCGTTTGATTTTCAAACTTCGCAACAGAACCAATTTGTCCAAGATATTGACCCAAATACATATTATCTGCAATATTTACTTAATAACTGTAATTGAGATTGGAGAATTTTTAACCATATAAGTAGCATGCGAACCAAAATATCCTTTAATTCCATGCATTGATCGCGATCCAATGATTAAGATATCTGCAGATGTTGCTGGCAAAATCGTCTTAGTAATTTCCTCGGCCGGATCACCTTCTCCACTGTACAGCTGAATGTTTTTTACACCGCTATTTTCTGCATATTGTTTG
>CAMYQS010000211.1 GCA_947296835.1 uncultured Atopostipes sp. | reverse complement strand
GATTAATGATGTACCGTTACTGATCAATGTTTCAAACGCTTCACTATTCGGGCCGTACCCTTCTTTGAATCGACTAGGCAAATAGTAGTTCACATTCGCTCCCAACGACTCTAGTGTTTCATGGAGTAAAGACGTACTCGTCATCCCATCCGCATCATAGTCACCATAAATTGTAATTTGTTCAAAGTTTTCAATGGCTTCCGTGATTCGTTCGATCACTCGCTCCATATCGTGGAGTAAGTATGGATCATGAAACCATGTCTCATCAACTTGAATAAACTGCTGAATGTCTTCTTTCGTTGTTAATCCACGCTGAAAACAGACCTCAACAAATAATCTTGAAACTTTGAGTTCATCTGCTAAAGCCTGTATGTCATTTGCATCAACTGTAATATTTTGCTTCCATATTTTTCTAGAAGAGGTTACCAAACAATCGCTCCTTTATAGCTACTGAGATAAAAAGAAGGACAGGAGTTAATCACTCCCATCCTAATGTTGTTTTATGATGTAGTCATTCTTTTACTTACTATGATTTCCATTATGGTGTCCTGCCCGACCAACTTCTAAGTTGTGAATGCGGCGATTCAGATCTTTATTTTCAGTCATAAGATGATCAATTTTATTCTGCAGCTTTTCTTCTTCATTCTTGTGCTGCTCCTTAAGAATTTTTTCTTTTTCGGCTTGTTCTGTTTCAAGTTGACCAATTTTTTGTGTTGTTTTTTTGTAGTTTGCACGTTCTCTCATTACAATCGTTGTTGACCAAATAACCGCAATCAATACACCGATTAAAAACGTACCGATGATAACAAGTACTAAAGGCATTTCTAATATGGTGAAACCAAAGTTAATATTAACGGGATCAACATTTAAAACCGAAAAAATAACGACAAGTAAAATTAAAGCAATCAATAAAACTGTACTCCATTGTTTTCTCAAATTGAACATCCTCTCTTGAAATGATTAGTCTCTAAAAAAGTTCATCAAAATGTAATCTCCGACCTCAGGTACTAAAGCATAAAACTTAGCACCTGCAGCCAATAGTAGTGGGCGGTTTACTTCTCTTTTCGAAGTCCCTATTGTTTTAATAACTGTCTCGGCCGCTTTTGTTACCGTTAATGCAAAAGGACCGTTGACGGATGCTTCACGACGATTTCGTTCAATATTATCAAAAAACGGAGTATCGACAGGGCCAAAGTTCACCGTAGTGACTTGGATATTGTGCGGTTTCAGTTCCATTCTTAAGGCATTACTGAAACTAATTACCGCTCCTTTTGTTGCTCCGTACGTTGCATAGTTCGGTGTTGACGTTTTTCCTGCTAAAGAGGCCACATTAATAATTTGACCGCTACCTTGATCAAGCATAGTAAGTGCGATTTGTTGTGTTAAATACATCAAACCTAAAACATTCACCTGAAACATATTTATAACTAGATTAAAATCCGTGGTTACAAATGGTTCGCTATGACCAAAACCAGCATTATTAATGAGGCTATCTATTTGGATAGTCTTTTCATCCAAATGGTTGATTAAGTCATCCATACTATCTGGGTCTGCTAAATCAACAGGTATCGCATAAACATTTCCTGCGCCTAATTGCTCACATCGATATTTTACATCCAATAATTTATCTTCTCTACGAGCACATAAGACAAGATTGGCACCCTTAGTTGCTGCTTCATACGCAACGTACTCACCAATACCAGACGATGCGCCAGTAATTAAAATCGTTTTATTCATTAGTGTCAAGTTGCATCACTTTTCCTTTTTTAGTGGAATAGAAACCTCTTGTAAATCTTGCATAATAAATGTATTTGGAAATAACTGACGTGTCTCTTTTTCAATCGTTTTTAAATCTTTGTATAAATAACGCGAACTAAAATGCGTTAATAATAACCGATCAACACCCGCTTCTTTTGCAACTGAAGCCGCTTGAGTGGTTGTTGAATGGTTATATTCTCTAGCCAACGTATCTTCACCTGGACCAAACGTTCCTTCATGAACCAGAATATCTGCATTTTTTGCTAAGGCCACGCTATTTGGATGCTTAATTGTATCCCCTAAGATCGTCACCGTTCGCCCTTCTTGTGTTTGGCCTACAAAATCATTTCCATCCAATACCGTTCCGTCTTCTAATGTCACGACTTCTTTATTTTTTAAACGTCCGTAAATTGGACCGCTCGGAATATTCATTTCTTTTAATTTTTCAGCATCTAACGCTCCTTCATGATCCGCTTCTTCAATTCTAAAGCCATAAGAAGGTAGACCATGTTGTAGTTTTTTTACTGAAACTTTGAATTGATGGTCTTCAAAAATAACCCCTTCATCTTCAAATTCAACAAAATAAATAGGATACGTTAAACGTGTTCCTGAAAATCTTAAACTCGTTTGAATATAACGTGTGATGCCTTTTGGGCCATATACTGTAACCGGCTCTTCGCCACCTTGGAATCCGCGGCTACTTAATAAACCTGGGAGGCCATAAATATGATCTCCATGCATATGTGTAATAAATATTTTCTCTATTTTACGAGGTTTTAGTGTTGTTTTTAAGATTTGATGTTGCGTACCTTCGCCACAATCAAATAACCAAACACTATTTCTTTCAGCTAATAACTTTAATGCAATACTTGAAACGTTTCTTAATTTTGACGGAACACCTGAACCAGTTCCTAGAAATAACAATT
Source organism: uncultured Atopostipes sp. (assembly GCA_947296835.1). GTDB lineage: Bacteria > Bacillota > Bacilli > Lactobacillales > Carnobacteriaceae_A > Atopostipes. Next base: position 560 of record CAMYQS010000211.1, on the reverse strand, counting down.
CCATTCTCATACCCTCATATCTAATTCGTCATCAATGATTACTCTACAAATTCAAATGTGAAATCTAATAAGGCAACTAAATCGCCATCTACAGCTCCACGTTCACGTAAAGTACTATCTACTCCCATTGCACGTAACTGTCTTGAGAAGCGCATGATTGACTCGTCATGGTCAAGGTTTGTCATCTTGAATAGACGTTCAATTTCGTTACCCGATAGAATCCAAACGCCATCTGAATCACGTGTTAATTCAAATGGTGCTTCCTCTTCTTCAAGTGTGTACGTCACATGCGTATCTGTTTCAATAATCTCTTCTTCTTCTTCGTAATTTTCTAGAAGATCAATTGCACGATATAACACGTTCTTTAAGCCTTCACGTCTTAATGCTGAAATTTCAAATAATTCGTATTCTTCACCGATTTCATCTAATTGCTGTTTGAACGCTTCTAAGTTCTCAGCTGAATCTGGCATGTCCATTTTGTTTGCTACAATAATTTGAGGTTTACGCGCAAGTTCTGGATCGTGTTTCTCTAATTCTTCTAAAATCGTATGGTAGTCCTC
>CAMYQS010000210.1 GCA_947296835.1 uncultured Atopostipes sp. | reverse complement strand
CGCCTATATGGAACGAAAATTGAAACGGGTGCCAATTTAGAAGTCCTTCTATTAAACAATACAGAAGGTGACAAGTGGGAAACGCTAATGAAACCCGCAAAGAAAGCTAAAATAGGGACCACGATAACATTCGGAGACGGTCGTCTAAAAGCCGCCGTTATTGAAGAACTGGAAGAGGGTGGCCGTATTTTAGAATTTACATACGATGGTATTTTCTTAGAAATATTGGAGTCATTAGGTGAAATGCCACTCCCACCTTATATTACAGAAAAGCTAGATGAAGCAGAACGTTATCAGACGGTTTATGCGGAGGAAAACGGGTCAGCAGCCGCTCCCACAGCCGGGCTTCATTTCACCAAAGAGGTCTTGGAAAAAATTGAGGCAAAAGGGATTAAGTTAGCTTTCCTGACGCTACATGTGGGGCTGGGGACTTTTCGGCCGGTCAACGTAGATAGCTTGGAAAATCATACGATGCATAGCGAGTATTATCAGCTTTCGCAAGAGACAGCGGATGTGCTGAATGAGACGAAAGCGCAAGGTGGCCGAGTGATTGCGGTAGGTACGACGAGTATTCGTACGCTTGAAACTATCGCGCAAAAATTCGATGGGAAACTAGCAGAAGATAGTGGTTGGACGGCTATTTTTATCAAACCAGGCTACAGCTTCAAATTTGTCGACGCATTCCTGACGAATTTCCATTTACCGAAGTCGACGCTGATTATGTTAGTAAGTGCTTTTGCGAGTCGCGATTTTGTGATGGACGCTTATCACCACGCGGTTGAGGAGCAGTATCGCTTCTTTAGCTTTGGCGATGCAATGTTTGTGAAATAATTGATGAAAAGGAAGTTTTAAAGTGGAACATCCAATTAAATATACATTATTGAAAAAAGAAAAACATACGGGTGCTCGTCTGGGAACACTAGAAACGCCAAACGGTACATACGAAACACCCATGTTCATGCCCGTTGGAACGCAAGCAACAGTAAAGGCTATGACGCCAGAAGAGCTGAAATCAATTGGTGCCGGCATTATTTTAAGTAATACTTATCACTTGTGGTTACGCCCAGGATCGGATTTAATTGACGAAGCAGGTGGGCTACACGGTTTCATGAACTGGGACCAAGGTATTTTAACGGACTCAGGTGGTTACCAAGTCTTTTCTCTGGCCGACACGCGTGAAATTAAAGAAGATGGGGTTCATTTCAAGAGTCACTTGGATGGACGAAATCTATTTTTATCACCAGAAAAATCGATTCAAGTTCAAAATGAATTAGGTGCGGATATTATGATGAGTTTCGACGAGTGCCCGCCATTTCATGAATCTTATGACTATATGAAAAAATCAGTTGATCGTACAACACGTTGGGCTGAACGCGGTTTAGAAGCGCACCAGAAATGGGATAAACAAGGCTTATTTGGAATCGTCCAAGGAGGCGGCTACAAAGATTTACGTATCCAACATGCGCGCGACTTACGTTCGATGGATTTTTCGGGTTACTCAATCGGTGGACTGTCGGTTGGTGAAACGCACGAAGAAATGTTTGAAGTGCTAGATTACACAACACCGGAATTACCGGAAGATAAGACCCGTTACTTAATGGGTGTCGGAACACCAAAAGCACTAATTGAAAGTGTGATTCGCGGTGTCGATATTTTTGACTGTGTGTTACCAACACGTGTTGCGCGAAACGGTACACTGATGACAAGCCAAGGCCGTATGCGCATTAAAAACGCGAAATACGCTAGAGACTGGCGACCGGTCGATGAGAAGTGTGACTGTTATACGTGTAAAAACTACTCGCGCGCGTACATGCGTCACTTATTCAAGACGGATGAAATTTTAGGCCACCGCCTCGCTTCAACGCACAACTTACGTTTCTTAATTCGTTTAATGGAACAAGTCCGTGAAGCCATTCGCAACGACAACTTACTCGAATTCAAAGAACAATTTTACGAAGACTACGGATACAACGAGCCAAACGCACTAACTTACTAAGTGAAGAAAGTGGTTATTGTGTGTGAAATATGCTTGAAAAGTAGCAATTTGTCTCAATTTTTGGTAATCTTATGGGGCAGTAAATCAAACAAAAAATAGATAGTAGATAAATTACTTTGGAAGGAAGATATGCTTGGAATTAATAGGCGCATTTTTACCATTTATCGCGATGTTCGGAATTATGTATTTCTTACTAATTCGTCCGCAAAAGAAACAACAAGAACAAGTTAAAGATATGTTAGATAGTCTGGCAGAAGGCGACAGTGTTGTCACAATCGGTGGTTTACATGGAATCGTTGACGAAGTTCACGAAACAACTAAAACAGTTGTATTAGACTGTGAAGGTATTTACTTAACATTTGATCGTCGTGCCATCGCACGTATCGCTACAAAAGGTGCAGACGCAGTTGTGGCAGACGCTGAAGATTTAGGAACAAACGAACCAACTGTTGTAGACGAAGATTTAGAAGCATAAGCTTCGGATGCATTCGAGAGTTTGGAGGCAAATTATGGCAGAAGAGAAACAAGACGGATCGCAATATGAAGTTTGGTTGAATATCATAAAAGATTCTTTTGCCAAGCAAGGTTACAAAGAAGTCACGACCGAAGACCTGTGGGAATTCTGTCTCAGCTTCCTGTGGAAACACAAACGACCTGCTCGCTATTTTGAAGAAGTACGAGACATCATGGCAATCGAACCCAATGATTATTTTACTTACGCTTCATTAAAAGCACAAGTCTACAGCGTTTCATCGCTTGATGAAATGGACCTAAACGACTTATTTTAACAAAACCTTTATGGTGAAATGAGAAACCTACAAGCAGCCCAGCTGCTTTGTAGGTTTCTTTCTGTTTATAAGGAAGCTCGCTGGTTAACAGGACTCCCTGCATATTGAAAGACAGTGTCCGTTATAGCGCAAACCAAGATCTTTTAAGTGCCGTTCAGTCCATTTCGCTCCGCGAAACGTTCATTCGAAGCTTGAAGGATGAAATTTTCCTTACGAAAATTTCAACAGCATCTAGATTGTGCAGATTATGTAAACTCACCGTAGTCATACTCCAATCTTGACTACGATACGACATTCCACCGTAGCCATACTCCATTCTTGACTACGATACGACATTCCATCGTAGTCATACTCCAATCTTGACGACGCTGGCGGCCCAAATGACCACATAAATAAAATACATGCTAACTGGAACACTACTTATCTATATTCTGCACAATACAGTACACAGCAGTCCATTTCGC
>CAMYQS010000209.1 GCA_947296835.1 uncultured Atopostipes sp. | reverse complement strand
GGTATGTGAAGCCCACGTTTTCAGCGCATTTTTTTCTGCTTTTTCTTTACGAACCGTATAGACATCTTCATATCCTTGTTCCCACCAATGCAGCATTTCGGCAATCATTTCAGGCGGGTGCTGTAAGTCGGCATCCATAATAATCATCGCATCACCATTTGCATAATCAAAGCCTGCAAGCATAGCTTTCTCTTTTCCAAAGTTGCGCGAGAGTTCAACATAGTTTACACGCTCATCTTCCAGATGATAATCATGTAGCATTTCTTGTGTGCGATCCGTGCTTCCATCATTAATAAATAAAAACTCAAATTTATAGTTGGATAAGGAAGCCGTTGCCTCTAATAAAGCTTCTTTTAAAGCCGGCAAAACTTCTTCTTCATTATAAGCCGGTATTAATATCGTTATTTCTTTCATGTCAATCTCCCCTACTCCATTTCTTAAGCAAATTCTACCTTAGAAACGAAAATACTGCTAACGTAATACATTAAAAAATCATTCAATCGGGTGAAATGAAAAACACCTTCCAAAGCAGCGCTCACTTCAAAAGGTCGTTTTGTTCTCTTATTCAACACCTAAAATTGCAGGTGTATCTGCTTCAATTGTTTTTTCGAATTCGTCTAACAATGCGCGTACTTGCGTCGTGTCATCAGTTTCCATTAGCGCTTGGCGTAATTGTGCTGCACCTTGTACACCACGGATGTAAATTTTAAAGAAACGACGTAATGGTTTGAATAGTCGTCCTAATTCTTCTTGCCACTCATCAAATAAGTCTAAATGGAAGCGGAATAATTCAAGCATTTCTTTAGTTGTATGCTCTCGAGTTTCTACTTCAAACGCGTATGGGTTTGTGAAAACACCACGACCGATCATGACGCCATCTACTCCGTATTTTTCAACCAGTTCTAAACCAACTTCACGGTTTGGAATATCCCCATTGATGGTAATTAATGTGTTTGGCGCAATGTCATCACGCATTTTAACGATCTCAGGAATAACATCCCAGTGTGCGTTATACTTACTCATTTCACGACGCGTACGTAAATGAATCGATAAGTTTGCGATATCTTGTTTTAAAATGTGTGCCAACCAGTCATGCATTTCAGCGATTTTGTAGTAACCTAAACGCGTTTTCACACTTACAGGTAATCCACCTGCTTTTGCGGCTTGAATTAATTCAGCAGCAACTTCTGGTCGTTTAATTAAGCCTGATCCTCGGCCATTTTTCGCAACGTTTGCGACCGGACACCCCATGTTGATATCGATACCTTTGAATCCAGCTTCGGCCATCCCAATACTCATTTGTTCAAAGTGTTCTACTTTATCTCCCCAGATATGAGCAACTATTGGCTGTTCATCCTCGGTAAATGTTAAGCGTCCACGCACACTATTTCGTGCTTGTGGGTGACAGTAACTTTCTGAGTTTGTAAACTCAGTGAAATAAACATCGGGTGCACCTGCTTCAGCAATGACGTGGCGGAAAACAGTATCTGTCACGTCTTCCATCGGTGCTAAAATAAAGAACGGCTTTGGTAAATCATTCCAAAAATTTTCAGTCATTTTAAATCGAATCTCCTTTAATAATCCGTCAGCTTTCTAAATAATCTGCTTTAAATATAAATAAAGCAGAATAGCTCTGCTTTAACGAGTGGTATTTTCCTTTAATCAGCTATGAAATAGTACCAAAAATGCCGATATGACGCAAGAGGAAGTATGCTTGAATTGTGATATGAACCACCCTGCGCATAGTTCTATAGTTTAATTTTGAAATTTACTACTATTTCGTTTTAGTAGTAAATCCTAGTAAATTATTTACTACTATTTTTTTTTTAGTAGTATATTCCAGTAAATTATTTACTACTATTTTGTTTTAGTAGTATTTTCTAGTAAGTTATTTACTACTATTTTGTTTTAGTAGTATTTTCTAGTAAATCAATTGGTTAATAGACACCTCTTTTTTGTGGTAACTCACCATTCCTCCATTAAAAAAAAGAGAAACCAAAATGAATTGGTCTCTCTCACACTTAGATTATTATTTAAAGAATGCAACAGCGTTGTCATAACAAACGTTCTTAATTAGGCGTTCTAATAATTTTTCATCATTCGGGAACTTACCTAACTCAACGTTCTCACCAACGTATTGGCATAAAATACGACGGAAGTATTCATGACGTGGATAGGATACAAGACTACGTGAGTCTGTCAGCATTCCAACGAAGTTCATTAATAGTCCGTGATCTGCCAATGTCTCCATTTGACGAAGCATGCCTAATTCCGTGTCATTAAACCACCAACCAGCACCGAATTGCACTTTACTCTTAATGCCTTCGTCGTTAACTTGGAAGTTTGCGGCTGTACTTGCGACAATATAGTTTTGCGTTGGATCTAAGTTATAAATGATTAACTTCGGCATTTTTTGCTTCTGTTCCATCGCACTCAATAATTGATTCATTTTCTTACCGTTGTTGCTTGAGTCACCAATTGAATCAAACCCAACATCCGCTCCTAGTTTTTCATACCAGTAGTTGTTGTTATTACGGATTGCACCATAGTGAATTTGCATGACCCATCCGCGGTCTGCGTACATTTCACTCAAGTCAATTAAGATACGCGTTAAGTATTTCTCTTTATCTTCCACTGTAATCTCTTCTTGATTTACTGCCTTTTGGAAAATTGCTTCAATTTCATCATCCGACGCTTCTGTATAAACAAATCCTTCTAAAGCATGGTCCGACGATACCGCACCATGTTCGTCAAAGAAGTTCACTCGTTCTTCCAGTTGCGAAATTAAATCACCATAAGATGAAATTCGGCTACCAAAAATACCTTCCATACGATCTAAGAATTCAATAAAACGCTCATCTTCAATATGGAATGCTTCGTCTGGTCTAAACGATGGAGCCACCACAACATCAAACGAGTCATCTTGACGGATTTGCTCGTGGAACTCTAATGAATCGGTTGGATTATCCGTTGTCCCAACAAATTTTACATTCGACATTTCAATTAACTTACGTGCAGTTAATTTTTCAGTCTTAATCACTTCGTTGGCACGGTCATAAATTTCTTTCCAGTTATCTTTCGATAGTAGATCATCAATACCAAAGTAGCGTTTTAATTCTAAATGCGACCAGTGGTAAAGTGGGTTTCCAATGGTTGCTTCAGCTGTTTCAGCCCAAGCTTCAAACTTCTCTTCAGATGTCGCATGACCAGTAATTTTCTCTTCTGGTACGCCATTTGCACGCATCGCACGCCATTTGTAGTGG
>CAMYQS010000208.1 GCA_947296835.1 uncultured Atopostipes sp. | reverse complement strand
TAAGCTGGCTTGCTTTGCTTTTGCTCTTTCTAATTCGTTTGGAGTTTTATTGACTCGTGCAGCTTTAACTAGGATATTTTCTTTCCCTTCGTTAAATTCTTTCTCTAAACGATGGTATTTATTTAATAATTCTAATAATTCATCACTAATCTTCTGATAACTTTCTTTTTTATCAGAAAGTAGCGTTTGATTTTCAGCTACACTTGCTTCCAATTCTGAAAGACTCGTTTTTGTTTTCTCTTCTGTTTGTGTGCTGCGTTGTAACATCTGTTCTAAATGATTCTTTTCATTCTTCAAGGATGTTTGCTGTTGTAACAACTCGATATAGAGGCTACGTAATTCTTCCTTTTGAAGTTCTTTATCGCCTTCTAGGTAGTCACGTTCCTCTTCTAATTTATTTATTTCTGTTTTTATATCGTTCAACTGACCATTTTTATTCATGAATAGTTGATTTACATCTTTTAATTGTTGCTTTAAATCACCATTTCGGACTGCAATTTGTTGAATGGAAGCTTGCTTTTCGCCAATAAAGACATCACGGTGTCGTTCTTTTTCATCAAAAAGGTTCAGAGCTGCTTCTGTTCTTTCTTTTTGGCGCACTACATCAACTAATTCTCTATTCAATAACTCACGTGCATTCTCTAACTCATTTAACCGTAGTTGATGTTGCTCAATTTTGTTCTCTAACGCTTCACTATTTTCCTGATTCTTCTCTAACTCAGAGATTATTTCTTTTTGTTTATTTTTCTCTTCTTTGATTTTATCTATGTAATCCGTAATCTGCCACACAGTTACTCCGATATCTAAATCTGTTAACTTCTCTTTTTGTTCTAAGTAAGATTTCGCAATATCAGATTGCTTTTTTAATGGCTCTAGTTGAGCTTCCAATTCATAAATAATATCCTGCACACGATCTAGGTTTTCTTGCGTCTGATTTAACTTCTTTTCAGCATCTTGCTTACGTACCTTATACTTAAAAACCCCAGCCGCCTCTTCAAAAATCCCTCGACGATCCTCAGGTTTTGAGTTGAATATCGCTTCAACTTGACCTTGTGAAATAATCGAGAATGATTCTTTACCTAACCCAGAGTCCATAAATAAATCAACAACGTCTTTTAAACGACATTCTTGTTTATTGATCATGTAAGTCGAATCACCTGATCGTGAAATACGACGTAATACACTAACTTCTTCATAACCAATATCTAGATACTCATCTGAGTTATCTAGAATAATTTCAACTTCCGCTATGTTTAAAGGTTTACGTTCATGCGTACCAGAGAAAATAACATCATTCATCCGCGAACCGCGTAATGTCTTGGCTGACTGTTCACCCATGACCCAACGAATCGCTTCAATAATGTTTGATTTCCCACTACCATTTGGTCCTACGATTGCCGTTACACCTTCATTAAATTCAAGCGTAGTTTTATCTGGAAATGACTTAAATCCTTTTATTATAATTTTCTTTAATTGCATATAAAAACGACTCCTCTGTATCAAATAATCATTCTGACTAAAACTTGAATCGATTATTTAACCACTTACTCATCACTAACTAAATTCTCGTAAGCCGACTGAGCTGCATTCTGTTCTGCTCGTTTTTTAGAAGTACCTAAACCAATTCCCATTGAGTCACCTTCTATTTTCACTTCGACTTTGAATTCACGTGCATGATCTGGTCCACTCGTATCAATTACTTGATATTCAATTTGAACCACTCCATCTTTTTGCATCCATTCTTGTAATGCTGTTTTATAATCCATCCCATGAGAGAAATCACCTGTCGATATTTTTGGAAATAACACGTCACTTAAAATATCCTGAGCCACTTGAATGCCTTGGTCTAAGTAAATCGCACCAATAAACGCTTCAAACACATCACATAATAATGAAATGCGTTCTCTTCCATTCGACTGTTCTTCTCCTCGACCCAATAAAATAAATTGAGGTAAGCCACTTTCAACCGCCAATTGAGAAAGCGTTTCAGCTCGAACAGCAGCCGCTCTCATTTTAGTTAATTGCCCTTCAGGTAAGTCTGGATATTTTTTATATAAATAATCCGACACAATTAATTCAATAACAGCATCCCCTAAAAACTCTAGGCGCTCTAAGTGCTCTAAGTCTGTGTCACGATGATCATTCGCATAGGATGAATGAGTAAGTGCAACATACAATAACTGACTATCCTTAAACTGAACATTAAACTTATCAGAAATATGTTGTTCTAATCCTTTAATCATTTTTTCACCTTTTTCTTATTCAAATAATACTTGTATTATTATACTGTAAGAATCACTAAATTGAAACTCGAAGATTGATTTAATCTTGTTTGTGTTCACAAAAAAAAACTCACATTTCATACAAAGGTATTTTACGCTTGTATAGAAAGTGAATTCTTTTTGATTCTAATTAATCAATATCTTAAAAATCCTGTTCGTCATCTTCATCTACTTCTTCAAATTGTCGTTCCACATTATGGTAAGACGTATTTGAATTATTTTCAAAATCACGATTCCAGTCTGACTTCTTGTTTGTCTTTTGTGTCTTATTAGTTGTTGAGTCAGGTGAATTATTTCCATTAAACTTTCTAAAAACCCAAATAATGAGTCCAAGTACGATGATTAACCAGAAGTAGCGGAAAAAGAAGTACATGCTGCCTCTTATAACAAAACTCATGATGATTAGAGCAATCATACAGCCAAACATAGAGCAGCCTGGTCCATAGACTCGATAGTTTCCACGGTTATTAAAATACATCATTTCACGTCCTCAAAATATAAACTGTTTGATTCGTCCTTCTATTCTTCTATTTTACCATAGAATTAAAAGTTTCCAGAAGAAAAATAGGACTTTAGTGAGAAATCCATCTAAAGACCTATTTGTACATTCTTAAAAATTTAAATCAATTAAAAGTTCTTTTCATCTGGGCTGCTCATACTACCTGCCAGTCCTTTTAATCCGTCTATTACTTTCATATCTTCTTCTGAAATGACAAAATCAAAGACAGCTATATTTTCGGCAGCACGCGATAAAGTTGATGTTTTAGGTAGCGGTAAGAAACCATGTTGTAGACTCCATCTGATGGCTACTTGAGCAATTGATTTGTTGTATTTCTTCGCTAATTCTTTCATTTGATCCAGTTCAAATATCTTACCTGTCCCTAGTGGGCTGTATGCTTCAGATAAAATGTTGAGTTCTTTATTTCTTGCAACTGTTTCAGGTTGCATTTCACTTGGATTCAGTAAAATTTGGTTCACCGT
>CAMYQS010000207.1 GCA_947296835.1 uncultured Atopostipes sp. | reverse complement strand
CCATGATGCATCACGCAAGTTTAATTCATGATGTGGATTTAAGAATTCCATGTTCGATTCCCATAGACTCTCAATCGTCCCAACATCTTTCCAGTAGCCTTCAAAATTATAAGCAAAGACAGACTCGCTATTTCTTAAATAAGTCGGAATAACATGGTGCCCAAAATCATCAAACTCTGTTCCTTTAGCTGCATTATCCATTAAATATTTCTTTAGGCGCTTCCATGTGAAAACATAAATTCCCATTGAAGCAAGATTTGATTTCGGTTCTGCTGGCTTCTCATCAAACTCGACAATTCTACCGGTATCGTCTGTATTCATAATTCCAAATCTTGGCGCTTCTTCCCACGGCACTTCCATTACAGCTATCGTAAGAACGGCCTCTTTTTCTTTATGATGCTCAATCATCTTTTCATAATCCATTTTATAAATATGATCACCTGACAGTACAACAACATATTCTGGATCGTTGTGGTCTATGTAATCAATATTTTGATAAATAGCATGAGCTGTTCCTTTAAAGAACTTCTCACCATCCACACTTGAATAAGGTTGTAAAATCGTTGCCCCACGATTGTGACGGTTTAAGCCCCAACTCTCACCGTTACCAACATGATCGTTTAAAACAAGTGGTTGGTATTGGGTAACGACACCTACCGTATTAATATTTGAATTTGCACAGTTCGATAATGCAAAGTCAATAATTCGATAATTACCACCAAAAGGGACAGCTGGTTTAGCTGTTTGTTTTGTCAATTTACCTAATCGTGAACCTTGACCCCCTGCTAAAATCATTGCGACTGATTCTGTTTTCATGTTATGCGGAAGATAACTTCCTTCACTCCTTTACTATTTTCTAGTGCTCAATTAAATGAAAATTATTTTAAATATAAAATAATATTTAAATTAAGATTTTGGTACACCATAAACCCGTTTCGGTGCGAGTACCACAACACTTAACGCGGGTAAAATTAGTTCAACCGAATGGTCTTGCCCGTGAACGCTGACTTCATCAGACTTCATTACACCTTGACCTTCTGCCCAAACGCCACCTAGTTCTTGAAGTTCTGTATTCCAAACTTCTTCATATTGACCTTTATATGGAACACCTACTCGAACGTTGTGGCGCTCAACTGGTGTGAAATTACAACATACTACTAAGAAATCTCGAGCTTTTTTACCTTTTCGAATAAAGAGTAAAATCGATTCTTCTTTATTATCTGCATCCAATATTTCAATACCTTCATATGAATGATCAATTTCCCAAAATGCTCTATTCTCTAAATAGAACTTATTCAAGGCTTTCGTGAATTCATGGTGTTTTGCGTTCATTTCATCATCAAGACTTTGCCACTCAAGATCTTCGCTATAACGCCATTCTAAATACTGACCAAATTCACTCCCCATGAACGACAACTTTTTACCTGGGTGGAACATTTGATAAGACTGAAGCGTTCTCAAACCCGCAAACTGATTGTAGCGATCTCCAAACATTTTATTCATCAGTGATTTTTTTCCATGAACGACTTCATCATGAGAAAAAGGAAGAATAAAGTTCTCGTTGAAAATATACATGAAAGAAAAGGTAATTAAATTAAAATGATCTTTTCGATAGAGTGGATCCATTTCAAAGAATTTTAGGGTGTCGTTCATCCAACCCAAATTCCATTTATAGTTAAAGCCTAATCCACCCTCTGAGACTGGGTGCGTTACGTTCGGCCAAGCTGTACTCTCTTCTGCAGCCATTATTAGTGATGGATAACGATTAAAGATGATTGTATTGAGTTTCTTTAAAAAGGCTTCACCTTTACGATTCTCGTTCGTTCCGTCTTCGTTCGGAGTCCACGGCCCTTCGTCATAATCTAAATACAACATGTTGCTCACAGCATCAACTCGTAGTCCATCTAAATGGAAATTTTCAATCCAAAATAACGCATTTGAAATTAAGAAACTTTGTACTTCTGTTTTTCCTAAATCGAAATTAAGTACACCCCAACGGTTGTTGTTTGCTTGATTTGGATCCGCATATTCAAATTGTGGCGTTCCATCATAATAAGCCATCCCATAATCATTTCGGTTAAAGTGTCCTGGAACCCAATCCATAATAACGCCAATCCCTTGACTGTGTGCTTCTTCAACTAAATCTTGAAATTCTTCAATCGTCCCGTACTTAGAAGATAGTGCATAAAATCCAGTTAATTGATAACCCCAACTTGTATCTAACGGGTGCTCTGAAAGAGGCATGAACTCAATGTGTGTATAGCCCATTTCTTTTACATATGGAATTAACTCATTTTTTAAATCAGTTATGCTATACCAAGACCCATCTTCATGGTGTTTCCAAGAGCTCAAATGGATTTCGTATATATTTAATGGACGGTCATATACCGGCCAACGATTCCTAGCAGCAATCCAACCCGAATCTTTCCATTTTTTAGCGGGTAACTCTTTTACAACTGAAGCATCTTTTGGTCGTACTTCAAATTCCAAAGCATATGGGTCAATTTTAAAGACAACCTCTCCATCTGCTTGCGTAATTTTATATTTATAACAGTCACCGTCTTGAGCATTCGGTACAATGACAGTCCATGATCCTGTTTGATCAATTTTAGTTAGTTTTGTGTTGTCTTCCCAATCATTAAAATCTCCAACAACTGAAATTTCTTGAGCATTTGGAGCCCATACGGTAAAACGTACACCTCCCTTTTCTCGTTTATTTCCAAACGTATGGTAGCTATCAAAATATTCGCCTTTATTAAATAAATAAAGTTCATTCTTTAATTCTTCTAAAGTTTTCTCCTTTTCAGCGTTTTTCATCGATATCTTCCTTCATTCATGAGATTTTATGTACATCAGTTACTATACTCTCATTTTATTTTAATGTTTTGTATATTTCTACTTATCTGTTGCTTTAATTGTACCGGATTAAGAGGTCAATTTCAAAAGATAAACAGTTATTCATAATTTAAGTTTTTCGTGATGTTTTAACCATTAGCAAGTAACCGATTACTATATAATTATAAGTTGATGTATCTTTTATATACAGAAAAACAGTATTGGTCTTTCGTTTTACTTCAGATTAAATTTCGGTTAAAAGTTTTTGTAGATATCCTGTAAAGTTTCGTATAAATTAGTGTCAATTCACAAAAAACATTTTCCATTTCCAGACTATGCTTTTATTTTATTCTCTCAGAGTGATATACTTAAGATGTACAACTAATGAATAAAGGGGGGGGAATAAATTGGAAACATTATTACTAACCA
>CAMYQS010000206.1 GCA_947296835.1 uncultured Atopostipes sp. | reverse complement strand
CCTTCAGTCGCACGGAAAACCCCACCGTTAACACCAACGTCTTCACCGAATACTAAAATCTTGTCGTCTTTCTGCATTTCTTGCTCTAAGGCTTGAGTAATCGCAGAAATCATATTAAGTTGTTGCGCCATGATTATTTACTCTCCTTTGCTTCGTATTTTTCGATTTGTTCAACAATATTTTGACCTGGATTCGAGAACATCCATTTCAAACTATCAGAAGTTGTCATCTTAGCAGTTGAGTCTGCTTCTTTAGCAGCTTCTACTATTTCAGCTTCATATTTTTCGATTAATTCAGCTTCGTGTTCTTCAGTCCATAGTTCTTTCTCCAATAAGTAGTTACGGAAACGAACTAGTGGATCGCGACCTGCCCAGTAGTCAAATGACTCTTGAGTACGGTAACGAGTTGGGTCATCTCCAGAAGTTGAGTGAGGTCCGAAACGAGATGTAATTGTTTCGATTAAAACAGGACCGTTTCCAGCTACTGCCCAATCACGAGCTGCTTTAGTTACAGTGTAAACCGCTAATGGGTCCATACCGTCAACTTGTACACCAGGGATTCCAACAGACACAGCTTTTTGAGCTAATGTTTCTGCTGCAGTTTGCTTGTCTCTTGGTGTAGAGATAGCATAACCGTTGTTTTGAATTACAAAGATTACAGGTGCTTTGTAACGACTTGCGAAGTTTAATCCTTCGTAAACGTCACCCTGTGAAGATCCACCGTCACCAGTATAAGTAATTGTAATTTCGTTTTCTTTACCTGCTAATTTTTGTCCTACAGCGTTACCCATTGCTTGAATATATTGTGCACCAATAATAATCTGTGGGTTCATAATGTGCAGGTCATCAGGATAGTTGTTACCTTCTACGTGTCCACGAGACCATAAGAATGCTTTGTGAACAGGTAATCCGTGCATGATTAATTGAGGAATATCACGATATCCTGGATAAATCCAGTCTTGTTGCTCTAAAGCGTAGTGACTTGCAATTTGTGATGCTTCTTGACCTTCTGTTGGAGCGTAGAAACCAAGACGTCCTTGTCTTGCTAATGCCATAGAACGATCGTGTAACACACGTGAGAATACCATTCTATCCATTAATTCAACTAGCTCCTCATCAGATAAATCTGGAGTTAAGTCTTTGTTTACTACTTTTCCTTCTTTATCCAAGATTTGAACCATTGGGAATGATTCACCATACGACTTGACTAACTTGTCAAAATCTAAAGGGTTGTTTGCCATTTGTAACCATACCTCTCCTAAATATAATAAATAAATCATAAACCCAAAAAAATAGACATTTCAGATTTATGTCTTTTCACTTTTAAAAGTAACATTTTACAGAGATAAAATCAAGTGCCTTTAATGGTATTAAAGGCCTTTTCAACCGGGTTTTGACAGGAATTAGCTCACTTGTGAATGTTATTCATGAAAACCTTTTTATATAATTAAATAGTGAATGACACACAAGGTTATACCCTCAACCTCATTCAGAAACATAGTGTTTTCACCTTAGTTTTTTATTAAAAAATTATGAAAAAGTAAGTGAAGTGAATCTCATGAAAAATAATTGTCTGATGACTTAATTTATTTACGCATTTTTTAGCATTCAGGTAACATTTATGCTATTATTTAACAACGCAAACTGTATTAGGAGTGAATGAAATGATTACAATGGACGACATTGTACGAGATTATCATCCATCATTAAGAGAACAAACGGAAAAAATTACTTTTCCTTTAAATGATGAAATACGTAAATTAGCAGATGATATGCTTGAATTTATAAAGAATAGTCAAGATCCAGAAATTTCAGTCGAATATGATCTTCGACCTGGAGTTGGAGTGGCTGCACCGCAATTAAATATTCCAATTCAAATGTTCGCTGTGCATATTCCAGCTGAAGAAGGTGAAGAGCCAATCAGCAAAATTATGATTAATCCGCGTATCGTTAGACATTCCGTTAAACAAACGGCCCTACCAGATGGTGAAGGTTGTTTATCGATTGACGAAGTATACGAAGGATTAGTTCCACGTCATAAACGAATCAACGTTGAGTACTTTGATGTAGATGGTAAGAAACATGAAGATCGTTTTACGGGTTACCCTTCCATTGTGGTTCAGCATGAAATGGACCATCTAAATGGGATACTTTTTTATGACCACATTAATGAAGATAACCCTTTTGAAGTAACAAACAATTTAGAACTATTAGAAGACTAATCAAAAAAACCTTGTACCCAGATGATTCCAGGTACAAGGTTTTCTTCTATTATCTATTTAAGATTTTTAATTGCTTCTAGTGTTTCGTCGTAGTCTGGTTCATCCGCTACTTCATTAACAACCTGTACATAACGAATTACACCATCTGTATTCACTAAGAATACCGAGCGTGCTAAGCGAGTGTCCCCACCTAGGTCAATCTCTAGACCATAAGCTTTACCAAACTCACCGTTTGTATCTGAAAGAGTCACTAAATCTAAATCATTTTCTTCGTTCCAGTCATTGAACTCATCTACCGTGTTACGACTAACTGTTAAATAGATGACGTCTTCCTCTGCTAATTTATCTGCGAAGCTCTTCGTTTGTAGTTCACATGTACGAGTCTCTACATCTGGTACCACACTCAATACAACCAGCTTGTCCTCGATAAAATTCGATAAACGAACCTCATCCCCATTTCTAGCTTGTAAAACAACATCAGGTGCTTTATCTCCTACTGAAGGTTGTGTACCTTTTACTTCTAATGGTTCTCCTTTAAAAGTAACTTGCATGCTATAACGTCCTTTCTGAACTTTATATTTTAGTCTTTCGTTACACTTAGTATATAAGTAATGCTTTTATATAGAAAGAATATCGCATTACAATGAACTATAGACCTAGTTTTTTCAAGGAAAGTACGCTATTCTATTATACGAGGTGTTTGAAATGAAACTATCGATAGAAGAAATCACTTTGGGAACGATCCCTCTATTAGAAGTGGTTCAAGAAGACTTAAAAAATCAAAAGCTACCATTAATTGTTTATTACCACGGCTGGCAATCACAAAAAGAATTAACCATGACACAAGGACGCTACTTAGCACGTGAAGGTTTCCGTGTTATTCTACCGGATGCATTTAACCACGGGAAGCGTAAAAATCCAATGACCGATATTCCGTCACTTACCTTCTGGCAAAGTATTCACACGAATTTATTTGAATTCGGCTATATTGTGGATGCTTTACAGAAACAAGGACTAGCCGACGATCGCATTGGAGTTGGTGGTGTCTCAATG
>CAMYQS010000205.1 GCA_947296835.1 uncultured Atopostipes sp. | reverse complement strand
GCCTTATCTAGGTATTCGCTTTAATCGATTCCCAGCCGCTATCTTTGCTTTTATCATTAACTATACCGCTTATTATATTGAAATTTTCCGTGGTGGTTTCACAGCCATTTCACCCGGACAGTACGAATCGCTTAAAGTGCTAGGCATTGGACGAGTTCGCGGATTCATCCGTATCATCGTTCCACAAGTATTAAATACCGTATTACCATCTGTTGGGAACGAAGTCGTCGCATTGGTTAAAGACACTTCCCTTGTCTACGTTATTGGACTCGGTGAAATTTTACGTGTTGCTTCTATTAGTGCCAACACATTCGCATCACTTGCGCCTTACTTAATCGTCGGCGTGATTTACATGATTATCGTTGCGGTAGTCACATTCATTTTACGCCAAATTGAAAAGAAATTAACTTACTAAGGGGGAGTTCACATGTTATTAACTGTCGAAAATATTTCAAAAAAATTCAACAATGATGCTGTTATTAAAGACTATAACGTAACGATTGGACCTGAAGAAATTGTGGTTCTCGTTGGACGTTCAGGTACTGGAAAAACGACTTTTTTAAGAATGATCAACAACTTAGAAAAAGCAGATCAAGGTACAATTCGTATTAATGGTGACCCTTTGGTTGAAAACGGAAAATATGTCCCCCGTGATAAACAGCGTGCTTACCAAAACCGTATTGGAATGGTCTTTCAAAATTATGAGCTGTTCCCGAACTTGAGTGTGTTAGATAACTTAATCGAAGCGCCACTTGCACAAAAAGTCGATACGAAGGTAAACTTAAAGGCTAAAGCGATTGAGTTATTAGATTCCATGGAGATTGCCGATAAAGCGGATGTTATGCCTAGCACCTTATCAGGCGGGCAAGCACAACGTGTGGCAATTGCACGTGCTATGATGCTGAGTCCTGACATCTTATGTTTTGATGAGCCGACTTCTGCTTTGGATGCTGAGTCAGCCGAAAGTATTGGAATGCTAATCAAAGAAATTGCTGGTCGTGGCACAGGTATTTTAATTGTCACGCACGATGAAACATTCGCCAATAAATACGCTACTCGCATTATTGAATCGAAAGAATTTAAAGTCAATTGATGACAAAGAAAGAGCCCTCTATCCGAAAAAATTAGGTAAAGGGCTCTTTTCATGTTCTTATTTTACACTAACAGATGAGTCCATACTAATGAGATGACGACAAATAGAATCAGACCGAATACGAATAACCAAGCTTTGCGATTACCCATATTGATTGTTGTTCCAACACCGAACCGTTTTTCAACGAATAGTGACGGGTCTTCTTTGTTGTAGTAGATCATGCCCAAAAGCCATTTCTCATCTTCTTCAGGGTCGACATAGTATTGGTCGCCCTCTAGTAATTTTTCTCCGGCTTGCCCATACTTGAACGTTAGATAAATCGCTCCGCCCAATATGATGAATAAATATAAAATAATGACCGCAGCAAACATCCAATTTAGCTGGGGTTTACCGAATAATGAGAATAAAGTCAGCCCTGAAATTAATAGCTGTGTAAGAATCGTTGTGTAAAAAAGAAAGTTCGACCATGCTTTTCTGAATCGACGACTCATTTCACTCGCCCCTTTTGGATCTAAAGGAGAAAGCTTTTGTTTCGACTGAATAATCGCATGGTTGCTATAAATAAAGACTGGAATCATTAGAATCTGAAGGGTCGGAAGTGCCAACACGCCCCATAAACTTTTCTCAATCGTGTGATTGACTTCAAAATTGTAATCATAATTGATTGGAATTTCAGCCGGGATACGCTCATAGAATAATAGTGACAATGCAATCGTGATTAGGATAATAACAAATTGCCAAATAAAGAATGTAAAATTGCTACGTGTCGTTAATTTCTGATGGTAGTTCATATCCACGACAACTTTTTTCTTGGAAGTTTGTTGCTCTGTCGGTAAAGTTTCCCGCCACTCTAGAACATCTTTTCTAAATTTTACATATAAAATAAACGTGAAAATCATAAACCCAAACATTGCAAAAACAGCATATATTGATGCCCACATATCGACTGCCTCTGTTCCCTCTAGAAACGGAAAGGCAAACAGTGGCAAACCGAGTAACAAACTGACCACAATATTCCAAAATGCAAATTTCTTTTTACGTTCTTCTATAAATGAATGTTTGCCGTTAACTCCCACACCAAATGGCGTTGATAGGCGACCGTAAATAGGCGTTAAGCCACTAATGACGCCTATTACAATCATTATAAAAAAGATTAATAAAGTAAATGTCCACATATTTACCACTCCCTTTTTAAATCATCTGCAATGGATTGCGTCCATTGTTTAACTTTTTCATTTGAAACATCATGAATGAATACTTCAACTAATAATTCCTCTATCTTCGCTTGCAGCTCTATTTCAATATCATCCGAAAGTTCTTTGGTGATTTCTACCATATAACCGCGTTGGCTTTTCACGAGTACGCCTTCGTTCACTAATAGGTTGTACCCTTTATTTACCGTATGCATGTTAACCCCAAGATCGCCTGCGAGAGATCGAACACTCGGCAGCATTTCGCCGGTTTCTAACTCCCCTTTTACGATGGCTTTCTTAATTTGATTAATTAATTGCGTGTAAATAGGGATTTGACTCGTTGGTTCAATTTCTATAAACATGCTGATCACCCTTTGTTCTACTTGTTATACCCCAAGTATAACAATGCTATTTTAAATAATCAATAAAAAAAGAGCTTTGCAGATAACATTTCATCTACAAAGCTCAAAAATTATATAATTAAATATTGTCGAATCAGATAAATAACAAAAAGATGTGCTGGATAATAAAAGTAGAAAAACCATTTATTCTGGCGCCCCCGCTCACCATTGTAAAACCAGATGGGTAAGAATGCTAGACTCGCAATAAGCAGTTGTCCTGTTCCCATTACTACACCGAATAGCGTCTGCCCTATTTTCTGATCGCGTAAAATCCCTACTCCGAATATAAACAAAATGCCATACCAACCGTAATCAGTATTCAAAAGTTCTGCTGTGAAGATGGATAGAATCAGTGCTACGATTTGGGGCAGAATTTGGTTCTTCATTTCAAAATGTTCTAAGACCGCTAGCCCAGCCACTCCAATAAATAAGGTGAAGAAAATATTTTGATGGCCCATACTAAATAGTTGATTGGACCCCATTAAATCAAAGGGAACTTCTGAAATGACCGCAAAAATAAATAATCGCACTAGATACTTTTTTAGATTAGATGTGTGCTGGTAGCCTTGAACAATTAGAAAGACAAATAT
>CAMYQS010000204.1 GCA_947296835.1 uncultured Atopostipes sp. | reverse complement strand
GCTACTTGTGTAATATACGGCATCAAGTTATTTGGAATATCGTTTGGATCTTCCCCGATACGTCCAGATTCATGGGCACCAATTGGGTTGAAGTAACGTAATAAAACGCCACTCCAATCTTCATCCGAAACAAACATGTCTTGAATAATGTGTTCGATAAACAATTTTGTTCGCCCATATGGATTTGTAGCAGAAGTTGATAAACTTTCTGCGAATGGTGCTTCGTTGTCCATTCCATATACTGTTGCACTCGAACTAAATACGATATTTTTAACATGATGATTTTTCATAACTTCTAATAAATATAACGTACCTGTAATATTGTTATGGTAGTACATTAATGGTTCATCTACAGATTCACCAACAGCTTTAAACCCTGCAAAATGAATAACAGCTTCAATATCATTTTCTGCAAAAACTTTATTTAAAGTTTCTTTATCTAATAAGTTCAGTTCATAAAAACCAAAATCTTTACCGCTTAATTCTTTAATTCGATCTAAAACGGTTGGATGTGAATTTGAAAAGTCATCTACAATAATGACTTCGTAATCTTCATTTAATAATTCCACGACCGTGTGTGAGCCAATATATCCAGCTCCACCAGTAACAAGAATTGCCATATAAACACTCCTAAATTATATTTGAGTTTATTTTACCATATATTTATAAATTCAAACAATTTAAAACTAATCCTATATAAGATACAGAGATTTCAATTTTTCTTCAATACTTTATGTTATAATAAATCCTGAATGAAATTAAAGGAAATGGTGGTTGGAAATGTATCGTGTGTCTGTAATCATGCCTGTTTATAATAACGAAGGAACATTAGAAATAGCAGTAGAATCAATTTTAAATCAAACAATGCCAGGTATCGAATTAATCTTAATTAATGATGGATCTACAGATCGTTCAGCACAAATATGTGACACGTATGCGAAGAAAGAGCCATTATTAGTTGAAGTGATTCATCAGAAACACCAGGGTTTTATTTCTGCTTTAAATAAAGGGCTGATGAATTCGTCAGGGAAATATATTTATTTTGCTAGTCCGACAGATCGATTTGATCAGCGATTGATTGAATCAAACGTTAATCTTGCACAAGAGAAAGATGTAGATGTTGTTGTTTTTGGTTTTAGTACAACAAATGGGAATAGCCCAGAAATAGATTATCACTTACCGCGGATGCCGCTTATTACAAGTCAGTATGAGTTTAGAAATCACTTTAGAAATTTTTATCATTTCTATCCATTTGAAATCTTTAACAAAATTTACAAACGTGACTATTTAATGAACAACCGCTTAAAGTTTCAAAAGTACTCAAGCTTAAGCGAACGGTTTTTTAACCTAAAAGTCTTTAAAAATTTAAGCTCTGTAGCATTTAATCGGGGGATGTATCTTCAAAGAATCGAATATAATCATTTAGCGTCGTCTACAGTTGATCATTATTTTGATATGCATCGAATTTTTATTCAGGAACTTCAAAAAATGATCCAGTACTGGGGCTATGGCATTGACTATATGGACCTCGTTGCTGAGGAAAGCTATCAATTAGTTTATAATGAGCTCAGAAAAGTAACTGGACAATCTAATCCGTTGACTTATGTGGAGAAAATTGAACATATGACGGTCATTTTAAATCATGAAGAAATTCGGGTTAATGCTGAGAACTTCGATCTTCTTAAAGATAAAGCAATGATTAATCGACCATTGTTGAGGCAAGTCCAAAATAGGAATGCAAAAGGTGCGATTGATTTATTTATTCGAAAAAACGAATCAAAAACAATGACGGATAAAATGAAATCCTTTATGCTAAAATTATTTGATTAAGAATCATATGGAATAATTGTTTGAAATATTGTATAGTATTAATTAATTAATAAATTCACAAGTAAAGTGGGTAAAATAATGGAAAATAATACAAATGAATATTCAAGAAGAGATCGTAATAATAAAAATAAAAAGAAAAAAAGACGTGGGCGTGGTTGCTTATGGTTCTTCGCTATTTTGTTATTAATTGGTGGAGGTATTGGTCTTTATGCTTATTTTGAGCTAAGAAGTACAACCGATACAATTCATGAGAGCGTCGAAGAAGAGACGAACGTCCATACGAGCAGAGAAAAAGAAAAGATTAACTTAAGTCGAAAAACACCTTTTTCAATTCTGTTATTAGGAATTGATTCTGGAGATATGGGACGCATTGAACGTGGTCGTTCAGATACGATGATGGTCATGACCGTTAATCCTAATACAGAAAAAACGACACTATTGAGTATCCCTCGTGATACATACGTAGAAATCGTAGGTAAAGGATTCCAAGATAAAATTAACCACGCGTACTCATTTGGTGGGCCAGCAATGTCGATGAACACGGTTCAAAATTATTTAGATATCCCAGTTGACTATTATGTTTCGGTTAATATGAAAGGAATCCAGCAAATTGTAGATGCAGTTGGCGGTATAACGTTAACACCATCACGATCATTTAACCAAGATGGATTCTCCTTTGTTGAGGCACAACCGACACAAATGAACGGTGAAATGGCACTTGCTTATTCACGTATGCGTAAATTAGATAGTGACTATGGTCGTCAAGGTAGACAACGAGAAGTTGTTTTGGAAACCTTAAATAAAATTACATCATTTAATTCAGTCATGAACTATCAAGCTGTTTTAAAGACAATGGAAGACAATGTTTTAACAAACTTGACGTTTGATGAATTAGTTAGTATATTCTTAAATTATCGAACAACTTTACAAAATTTAGAACAACTTCAATTACAAGGTTCTGGCCAACGTATTGGTGGAATTTATTATGAAATTATTCCAGAAGAGCAATTACAAGAAGTTAGTCAAGAATTAAAAACACAACTTGAAGTTGAGTAATTATATTTTATATTAAGTATTGGTTTATAGAAGGGAAGAAACAAATGGCAAATATTACTGTAGT
Organism: uncultured Atopostipes sp.; assembly: GCA_947296835.1. Lineage (GTDB taxonomy): Bacteria > Bacillota > Bacilli > Lactobacillales > Carnobacteriaceae_A > Atopostipes. The sequence continues at coordinate 343 of CAMYQS010000204.1, read as the reverse complement.
AGGTATGGGGTACGTAGGTTTAGCAAACGCTGTTTTATTATCACAGCACAATGAGGTTCGTGCACTCGAATTAATTGGAGAGAAAGTTGAATTAATCAATAAGCGAATTTCACCAATCCAAGATGATGAAGTGGAGCGTTTCTTTGAAACAAAAGAGCTTAATTTAGTAGCAACAACGGATAAAGAAGAAGCTTACGGACACCAACCAGAATTTGTAGTGATAGCAGCACCAACAAACTATAACGAAAAAACAAACTACTTTGACACTAAAGCTTTAGAGAGTGTCATTGCAGATGTATTAGAATTAGCACCACAAGCAACAATGATTATTAAATCAACTGTT
>CAMYQS010000203.1 GCA_947296835.1 uncultured Atopostipes sp. | reverse complement strand
AACGTATGTTATCCAGTCTTTTAAACTTATCTGTATGTGTTACCGTTTGTTTCTGCCAGTGATGATATTGAAGACGAAGACGATGACTGCAATGACAAGCAGAACATGAATTAACCCACCTGCAACAACTTCAAACACCATTCCTAAAATCCATAACAACACTAATATACCTATAATTGTCCATAGCATTTTACATCACTCCTTAAGTTTTCTTACTAAAAGAGTACCAAATGAGATAATATATCCATAATTATATGCACTGAAAAATGTATATTTATGCTAAAAAGGATATGAAACATAAAATGGTTAAGCCCAAGCACCTTTACGGAATACTGGTACAGCTGTTCCATCTGCTTTAATACCATCGATATCCATTTGGTCTGAACCAATCATGAAGTCAACGTGAGTATTTGATTCGTTTAATCCTGCCGCGTTTAACTCTTCACGAGACATTTCAGTTCCGCCAACAATATTGAATGCATAAGCTGAACCTAAAGCTAAGTGGTTTGATGCATTCTCATCAAATAACGTGTTGTAGAACGTTAAACCTGATTGTGAAATTGGTGATGCGTCAGGAACAAGTGCAACTTCACCTAATCTTGAAGCACCTTCATCTTGTTCGATTAGCTTTTGAAGAACTTCTTCACCTTGATCAGCTGTTACTTTCGTTACTTTACCATTTTCGAAGTGGAATTCCATTCCTTCGATAATTGTTCCAGAGTAACTCAAGGGTTTCGTTGAAACAACAACACCATCTACACGGTTAGCATCTGGAGCAGAGAATACCTCTTCAGTTGGTAAGTTTGCTACGAATACTTCACCACGAGCGTTTGTTGATCCTGCACCTTCAAAACGGTGTAATTCAGGTAAACCAACAACTAAGTCTGTACCTGGTCCTTTGAAGTGTAAAGCTGTAAAGGATTCCTTATTTAGCTCATCCGCTTTAGACTGTAGCGTGTTTACTTTCTCTGCCCAGTGAGCAATTGGGTCTTCTTCGTATAAGTGAACTGAGTTGAAGATTGCGTGCCATAAAGCATCAATTTGTTCTTCTGATGAATCTAAGTCAGGGAATACTTTTGCAGCCCAGTCAGCTCCAGAAGCAGCAGCAACTAACCAGCTAACTTTGTTTGATTGTGTAACTTCCATCATCGGACGGAATGCAGCACTACTTGCTTTTCTTGATTCAGCAATTTTAGTTGGGTCAATGTTTGCAAGTGCATCTGGTGCAGAAGAGCGAACGCTAATACGGCTAGCACCAGCTTCGATCATTTCGTTCATTTCTACAATTTTAGACTCAGGAACTTCAGTTAACGTTTCTAAATCTTGGTTTCTGTAGTGTAATCTTGATAATTCGTCGTCTGCCCATTTAACGATAACTTCTTTCGCGCCACGTTCGTAAGCTGCTTCAGTAATTAAGCGAGCAAGTGGTGCTTGGTCAACGTCGATAGATAATACAACTGTATGTCCTTCTGTAACATTTATACCTGTAACTACTAGTAGTTCAGCGTATTTCTTTAGATTGTCATTAAAATTTGGTAATACCATAAATTCATTCCTCCAACGATAAAATATTAATACCTATTCATGCTAATTCATTTCATTAAATTTATCCAGTAATTCTTTCGCAAATTTTTTTAAATCATTTGTAGCGTCTTGATCAGGGTCTAAATTATACTTAACACCATCAGAACCTTTTATCGCACCAGTTTTTTTGAACTGTTCTTCAAAGTCGTCTACACATAGGCAATATTTCCCGACATAGAAGGTGTCACCTGAACCGAATACACCTGAAATTTTACCAGTTAAGTCGATATCTTCTAACTCTTCATAGAAGTCGACAATCTCATCTGGTAAGTCTGCATCGGTACCATAAGTATACGTCCCGACAACACAAATATCTGCATCTTCAAAATCGTATGGATCTGCATCATAACTTTGAACGAGTTCAACATCGACAGCTAACTCTTTAAAGCTATCTGCAACGATTTCAGCACCTGCACGAGTATTACCCGTTAAACTGGCATAAACAATCATAACTTGAGCCATATTGTTAATCCTTTCTCATCATATTTTGTAAGGTTAGTATACCATTAAAATAGTATGATAAAAAGATTCTATCGTCTAGTAAGTCATATTATTCGTTGAGAGTAGCGGGTATTTAGGTTATAATTATTTAGGTAGTGATTTTAAAGGAGACGAAGTTAAATTGATTACAAGAAAATCTAGACGTGAAATTGATGAAATGAAAAAAACAGGGCAGTTACTGGCATCTATTCATGAACAATTAAGAGATTTTATTAAGCCTGGTATAACTGGTCATGATATTGATAAATTTGTTGAAAAATTGATTCTTGATAATGGTGCAATTGCAGCGCAAATTGGTTACCAAGGTTATGAATATGCTACATGTATCAGTGTGAACGATGAAATCTGTCATGGTTTTCCAACGAATAAAGTCTTAAAAAATGGAGACTTAATCAAAGTTGATACTGTTATTGATTTAGATGGCGCTTATTCTGACTCTTGCTGGGCATATGTAGTAGGAGAAGGATCGAAAGAAGTAACAGACTTAATGGATGTTACAAAAGAAGCATTATATAAAGGAATCGAAGCAGCTCAAGTTGGAAATCGTATTGGTGATATTGGTTCAGCCATTCAAAAATATGTAGAACCAAAAGGTTATTCAGTTGTTCGTGAATTCGTTGGACATGGAATTGGACCAACAATGCACGAAGAACCAAGTGTGCCTCATTACGGAGTTGCTGGTAAAGGTACTCGTCTAAAAGAAGGTATGACAATTACGATTGAACCGATGATTAATACTGGAACTTGGAAGTCAAAAATGGACGATAATGGATGGACGGCTCGTACACAAGATGGTGGCTTAAGCTGTCAGTATGAACATACTATTGCCATCACAAAAGATGGTCCTGAAATTTTAACTCTACAAAAAGACTAATAAACATAAAAATCTCCATTCAACGAATGACCGTTGAGTGGAGATTTTTTTCATGTATATTATTCAGTATAACCGTTTGGATTATTTTTCTGCCAGTTCCATGATGTACGGCACATATCTTCAAGGTTATATTTTGCTTCCCATTTTAAGATATCTTTTGCCTTTGCTGGATCAGCATAACCAACTGCGATATCACCAGGGCGACGTTCAACAATGTTATAAGGAATTTCAACATCATTTGCTTTTTCAAATGCGTGAACAACATCTAATACCGAATAACCTTCACCCGTACCTAAGTTTACAGCTTCAACACCTTTGTTTTTCAGCGCATAGTCTAAAGCACTTAAGTGT
>CAMYQS010000202.1 GCA_947296835.1 uncultured Atopostipes sp. | reverse complement strand
CACATACTCGAAGAAGCCTTTCCTGTACTGACTACCAACGAAATGAATAGTAGGAAAGGCTTCTTCGAGTATGTGTTGCCCATGAGACAATTGAGGTAACATGTGAATGAAAACATAAACCGCACCAACTCCAGCTGAGAATGATGCAAAGTCAGCATGTTTGATTCGATTTAAAATAGTAAAATCAAAGTAATATACAATACTAAAAACAATGATTGATAAAAACCCAAGAAACGTAGAAATCATTTATTACGAGCCCCTATCTAAAAATATTAAATTATTTATTATTTATAGAAGTTAAAATTCCTCTAATAATAAAATACAAAATAGTTGAAGCTAAATAGCCATACATTGCTTCTACACTTAATAAAAGGTAGATTGCAATTAACATCACGGTAACTATTAAAGCAAGTAATCCCCAACCTTCTTTCGTTTTTAAATTGATTTTATCCTTTGAGATGAGTGCTCCTAAAACAAATCCCCATCCAAAATCTGCAGATATCGTGAATGTTAAAATTCCGATTATTGCTATAATCGAACGAATAATACTTTCTGTTTTAAATGCATTACTTATTTTTTGCATAATACAACACCTTTCCAAGTCAATGTAACGTGAAGAAATACACACACTACTATACTATACCATATTTCAGAATAAATAAAAATGGAAAATCAAGACAAATCGTGCTCTGACAGTTCTTTTTCAATACTAATCTGACTTGAAATGATCGTAAAACCTAATTTTTCATAAAGAATTTTCGGTGTGTCTTCTGTGTCAGCAACTAGAATTAATGGCTTTTCATTTTTGTTCCATATATTCATCACAAAATGAATCATATGAGAAGCAATCCCTTGCTTTCGATAATCTATATCTGTTAAAACGTGATCAATTTCAATGAAATCTTCAGAAATATGTATTAAAAGAGAGCCAACTGGCTGATTATTGAGTGTAACTAGCAAGAACTCTGTGTTCGGTTGCTCAAATTGATAGAGGTAAACTCTTTTACTAAATTCAGCAAAGTCCTGACTTACCGTAAGGTCATCTTTGTAATTGAGTGTTAAAAAGTCATCCAATTGATTATTGTTAATAATGCCACAGTTAATTTCCGGGTCGATCTTGCCGATATCAATTGAATGAGGCAGTGCGCACATTAATACTTCTTTACCAATTTGATACTGTTCTTGACCTAAGTAATCAAACAAATCAACCATAAAACCAGTATCTTCGGGCCATCTAAATTTGAGGTGTTTTTGTTGTTCCATTCCATAAGAAATATATTCTTTTTGAATGTTCTCGATGACTGCAAATTCTGCAAGAGTAGGACTGTAATGAAGTAACACATAGTTTGAATCATACCGGTCAGGCAAATCTTCATTATAATATAGGCTAAAGAATTCATTTTGTTCAAGGAGTTCAGCGAAATTTTGAAGGTTTAAAAACGATAAATTTATACTCATAAATATTGCTCCTATTCTAATAATCTTCTGTTATAGTATAATCCTAATGGGTCTATAATCCCAGAAATTATAATAGATTGTTGTCTAAAATACACGGTGAAATATTACAGTGATGTAAAATTACAACTTATTTATGTATGATAAAGCCTGTCAAATCAAGAACAAAGTTGTTTTGGTGTGTCGAAAATTGTCTGCAAATCCTAATGTATAGTTGTTTGGATACATAGACAAGTAACAATTAAATGTATTGTTATAAATGCTGTTCATTTTATTAGATTACAGTTAAATAACAAACTGAAAATAGTATTGGAAAATGAACTTTTACTTGTTATCATACTAATAGATTTCAATTAACGACTGTTTTCACAAGCAGTCAAAAAAATCATTTCAAAAATTACATCTTAAAATATTAAGGAGAATTGGATTGAAAAAGAAAACTATGTTTTCAATGCTATCTTCTACAGCGATATTTCTATCTTTATTTTCAGCTAACACACAAAGTGTGGATGCAGAATCACAAACTTTAAACGATTTACAACGTCAACAACAAGAATTAAACCAACAATCGAATCAGCTGCAAAATAACATTCAAGAAGCTGAACAAGAAATGAATACGTTAGATTCAGAACGTACTCAATTACAAAACGAGGTTGCTGAAATTCAAAAAAACATTGATTCTGTTCTAAAAGAAATTAAAGCACAAGAAGAAGAAATTGCTCGCTTAGAAGAAGAAATTAAACAATTAAATGTAGAAATTGCTATTTTAAAAGATAAGATTGAAAAGCGTAACGTCGCTTTAGCGAAACAAGCTCGAGGCGTTCAAACTGCAGGGTCACCAAGCAATATTATTGATATTGTTTTATCCGCTGAAACATTAACTGAATTAATCGGTAAAATGGAAGTTATCAATCTTTTAATTCAAAATAATAATAACATTATGGAAGCTCAAATTGCGGATCAGCAATTAGTTGAACAAAAAGCCCAAGCAGTTGAAGCAACGAAAGATGAAGCGGATCAAGTTAAATTAGCTATGGAAGTTAACCGTAACAATTTAGTCGCTCAACGCCGTGAACTTGATAATAAAGTTCAAATCATCACAGAGAAATTTGACTTAACAACTGAAGAACGTAATGGTTTTATTAACCAACGTAATAGTGTTGCACAACAAACCGAACGAATTGACAAACTGGTTAAAGAAGAAAAAGGTCGTATTGCTGCAGAAAAAGCTCGTTTAGCAGCAGAAGCTAAAGCACGTGCTGCAGAAAAAGCTCGTTTAGCAGCAGAAGCTAAAGCACGTGCAGAAGAAAAACGTCGTGCAGAAGAAGCTAGACAAAAAGAAGTGACAACTGCGAGTGCGTCATCAAGTCCAGCACCAAGCAGTAGTGGATGGGTAAAACCTTCAAACGGTTATGTAACGTCAACTTTTGGTATGCGAACTCATCCAATAACAGGTCGAAGAAGGTTACATGGTGGAATTGATATCGGTGGTGGCGGTTCTATCCGAGCAGCGAAATCTGGAGTAGTCGAAATTGCCACTTACAGCCCATCTTATGGTTATTATGTACGTATTGACCACGGTGGCGGGATGAAGAGTTTATATGCTCATATGACTTCAGGTCTACAAGTATCACCTGGCCAAAGCGTTTCAGCTGGTCAAAATATTGGGACAATGGGTACGACTGGATCTTCAACCGGTATTCACTTACACTTTGAAATTTTCCAAAATGGTACTAGAGTCAATCCAAATAACATTATTCGTTTTTATTAATTCAAACTTCATAAGCGTACTGAATGATTTTTAATAATTGGGTTCTATAATATTTGGTGTTGATGGATGTTAATTCATTCATTGACACCTTT
>CAMYQS010000201.1 GCA_947296835.1 uncultured Atopostipes sp. | reverse complement strand
GTAGTGGTATGTCTGCTGAAGACGTAAAAGAATCAACTGACATAATACAAAGTTCGTTCGAAGATATAATTAAAACTCACGACGAATTAATTCAACATGAAATCAACATGAATGATCAGTTTGAAGAAGTCCTTGCTCAGGACGATGAATTAACAACGATTCAAGACGAATCAGCAACTGTTTTTCAAAATATTATTGAACGTCAAGCAATTCTTGAAAACTTAGATGATCCAGTTGAAACAATCAATGAACAAGCTGAAGTATTAGCGACTTATGACGGTGAGGAACTGTCATCCGATACATTAAAAGGTATTGTCGATAACTTTACAGCATTTACAGCTTCATTAGAATCTTTCACTGCTGAGTATGGTGAATCTCTTGAAACACAAAAAAACTACTTAAACCAAATCGCTGCTGAAGAATCAAATTACGAAGATTTTTCAAATGGCTTAGATTCAGTAAATGAAAATTATTTAGTTCTACAAGAATCAACTCAGAACTTTGATACTGAACTTACTAACTTTGAATCAGAATTAAATGAATTACAAACACAAGTCGCTTCTCTATTAGAAGATGAGGAAGCAACAGAAGATACTCCCGAGAATACTCCGGAAAAAGAAACAACAGACGATGAAACAGATATAGCTACTGAAATTAATACAACTTATTTAACTGTTCAAACAGAGCCAATTTTACGTATTCCAAATTCGTTCCCACAAAAATTTGTTTATGATAGTGGTAGAGACTTCCCTTACCCTGAAGATGGTGTTAAAGGTGTCTTCTCAACTGCTCATTCTGCAGGTGGATCACGTATGGATTATCTAACAGATTTAATTAACAATACTGAATTAAACGCAATGGTAATCGATATTAAAGATGATCACGGTAACGTTACGCTAGAATTAGGTAGCGACAACGAACTTGTTAATCAAATGACAAATAACATTATTGGTGACCCTGAAGAGTTAATGGATCATCTAGAAGAAAATAATATCTATCCAATTGCTCGAATTGTTGTCTTTAAAGATACAATTTTAGCAAATGAAAAACCAGAATGGTCATTCACTCATGATAATGGAGAAGTTTGGTCAAATAGGCGTGGCGAGAGTTTCGTTAACCCCTACTCAAAAGAAGTTTGGGACTACAACGTTGAAATTGCCATTCAAGCTGCTAAATTAGGGTTTAAAGAAATCCAGTTTGACTACGTTCGTTTCCCAGAAGGATTCGAAACACGTGACCGTGAATTAAATTATGGTCATGGACACTACGGTAGCGATAACGAAGATGTTATAAATATGGAATTCCGAAACCAAGCCGTTACAGATTTTGTAGCATATGCTAGAGAGCAACTTCAGCCATATGATGCAGATTTATCCGTTGATATCTTTGGTTATGCAGCAGTTGTACGTGAGACACCAGGTATCGGACAAAGTTTCCCTGGCATCGCTAAAGAAGTTGACGTAATCTCAAGTATGATTTATCCAAGTCACTGGGGACTAGGTAACTTAGATGTTGCAATCCCTGACTTAGATCCTTATCAAGTGGTTTACAACTACTCGGTGATTGAAAATGAAATCATGGAAGAACTTGGTGAAGACGCACCAATTTCTAGACCATGGATTCAAGACTTTACGGCTTCATATTTAGGTGCTGGATACTATAAAAATTACGGCGCTCAAGAAGTATCTGATCAAATTAGAGCCTTAAATGAAAATGGTATTAACGAGTTCTTATTATGGAATGCTGGTAATACGTATTCTGAAGGTGCAACATATAGTTTTAATTAATTAAAGTTAAAAAGCGATGATCCCAAATGGGTCATCGCTTTTTTATGGGATAGATTAAATTACCGGTATCGTTTCAGCTAAATCCAATGAAATAATATTCACTGCTACTACTGGTCGTTTCGTTATCGTTTCTAATGCTTGTTTATACAACATAACTTGTCCTTTATATCGGCGAATCAATTCTTCTTGCGCGCCTTCACCCAAGTAGGCCACTTGATCCGTCTTATAGTCGAACAAGACATAGCCGTCTTCTGTTTCATAGTAACCATCGATAATACCATGAATTAAAATTGGGTCATTCACTTCTTCCATGCCTAAGAATATGTCACTTGCTGTCATCATTAACGAGAATAAGACTTCTTTCTCTAGTACTCCATGATGCTGAATAATCTCTTGTCCAAATGGTGTTTTAAAATAGTTTGCTACCTTATCTATTTCAATTCGAGAGGCTGTTTCTTCATTTAAAATTTCAGATTGGACCATCTCATCTATTTTGGCTTTCACTATTTCAACGGTTGGAGTTTCATCTAAGTCAAGTGACTGCAAAAGTAAGTGAGTCGCTTGTCCTATTTCAGCAGCAGTTGGTATCGTCTTCTCTTGTAAGAACTTTGGTCGTTTCAGAATGTCTTGCGTATAGCGTCGTTTTGGCGTTAAATCTGTCCAATCGATACGAGCTAACTGTCCATCATTTGGCTCTTCAAATAATTGTTTAACCTCTGACACCGATTGATAACTGGTTGTTTTTGTTGATAGTTGGAATGGGTAGTCATAGTTCGCTAAATCAATCGTATATTGTACAGCGTCGTTTGTTTTCTTGTCGAGCGACACTCTTAATTTTTTTGATTTCAATGCTTCTAACCACTTCAGACCATCCGCTTCAACATTCGAAAACAATTGTTCAATAATCTCCGTTGCAGAGTAAAATGTCAATTTGAACGCAACTGGATAGTTTTTGATGACATGGTTATCTTGTACCGAATGGACGTGGCTGTCTAATAGCTTATGACGTGCTACTGCACTTCCAATCCAATCCATAAAGTTAGAAGTGGATAATCTTAGTTGACCAGGTAGTTGTTCATCCTGACTAATGTTTCCTTTATCCCAAGATTCAAATGCTTTTTCTTCATTCGCCATTGTTCCGACCAAAAATAGTTTCTGTTCGGCACGCGTTAAGGCTACATATAGAACTCGCATTTCTTCCGCATAAGCATTTCGTTTCTTCAAGTCTTTAATTGCAGTATCTACGATTGTTGAAGTCTTCATCCGCGTTTCAGGATTTTTATATTGTAAGCCAATCCCTAAATCACGGTCAAAGATGTACTCACCGGTCCAATCATTTGAGTTGAATCGCTTAGACATATCCATAATAAAAACAAGTGGGAACTCCAATCCTTTACTTGCATGAATCGTCATGACACGTACCGCATTTTCTTCCGTCAGCATCGACGTTGGCTCAGCTAAGTCTTTATCGCGTTCTTGCATTTTATCGATAAAGCGAATAAAGCGATATAGCCCTTTAAAGGATGTTTTCTCATAGGAAGCTGCCCGTTGATAAAGTGCTTCAAGG
>CAMYQS010000200.1 GCA_947296835.1 uncultured Atopostipes sp. | reverse complement strand
CCCCCCCCCCCCCCCCCCCCCCCCCCCCCCCTTTTTTTTTTTCAAGCATAAGACGTCATACGAGCTTGCCTCTTGTCTCGTGGGCTCGTGTTGTGTATAAGAGACAGAGATGTAGCTAAGTATTTAAATCCAGAGAACTTTGTAGATGTGAATAATGGGCACATCCCTAAAATGGAATTTGTTCAAATCACAACTGGTACACTGAATTTGAGAAATGCACCGGCTACTTCTGGTTCTACTATCTTAGGCACTGTAACTAGAAATCAAGTTTATTCAATCTTAGATGTTAAGAACGGCTGGTACAAGATTGATGTAAATAATGTAGTAGGTTGGGTTTCAGGAGAGTATGTAGCATTAATTAGTGAAATGCAATATCGTCCAAAGGATAAAATTGCGACTGTTAATACATCAACCTTGAATGTTCGAAGTAAACCTTCTACTTCAGGCACTAGAATAACAAGTATAAAAAATGGTGAAAAATATAAAGTAATAGATGAAGAGAATGGCTGGTATAAACTTGAAATCAACGGAACAACAGGTTGGGCATCAGGAAGTTATTTAGATGTCTCAATTGATATTAATAAAGATAATCTTCAGTTCTTATCACTTTCTAGTCCTTCAGGTCTTTCTGTAAAAGATTTAAATGAAATCTTAGAAGGAAAAGGTATTTTACAAGGACAAGGAGCAGCATTTCTAGAAGCAAGTCGCAAGTATGAAGTAAATGAAATTTATCTAATATCTCACGCGTTATTAGAAACAGGTAATGGTACTTCTAAGTTAGCTACGGGAGTAGAGGTAGAAGGTAAAGTCGTATACAATATGTATGGTATTGGAGCTGTAGACCACAACGCATTAGGAGGCGGCTCTCAAAGAGCATATAGAGAAGGATGGGACACTCCGACTAAAGCAATCATCGGGGGAGCAGCATTTATTAACAATTCATATGTTAATAGTTCAGGCCATAAACAAGATACACTGTACAAAATGAAATGGAATCCAGCTAACCCACCAACTAGATATCAAAGAGCGGATGGAGTTTGGGTTAACGTAGCGCACCAATATGCAACAGATATAGGTTGGGCTGTTAAACAGACAAGAACGTTAGAATTAATCTCTAATTATACTGCAAAATATAACTTAGTTTTAAAGTTTGATATTCCTATATACAATTAACAAGTGATTTTAAAGAAGATTTACTCTAACGATGTTGGAAGTAGGTCTTCTTTTTTTGAGATTGATTACCCTTGGAAATCAAACTAAGTAATCATAAATATATTTGAAAAATCGATACAAATACTTTATAATCATTAAGTTTCAACTGTAGTGCCAATATCTAATGGAATATTGATGTTATTATGCTATACTACTCAGAGAATAAAAAAGCGACATCTAACAAAAAGTCGCTATAGGAGGTCTTTAAAAATGATTAAATCAGGAGGATTTAATCGAACGATAAAATTAGGAATTAGTATCTCAGATGTTATTCTTTATCATTTGTCGTTTGTAATTTCATTTTATCTACGCTACGGATTACGTCCCACATTTAATTATTCTGCTTACCAGAGTGCATTACCATATATAATGATAGCTTTTATATTTATCAATATTTTTTCAGGGATTTATGTTTTATATAACAAGAGAATAATTGATACCTTTTCAACTACATTGATATCTCAAATCATGATGTCTGTAGTGATTATGGCAATGACATTCTTTGGTAGATGGTTTGCATTTCCAAGAACAATTGTATTAATAAATCTTATAGTTAGTACAATAATATTATTTGCTTGGCGAACACTTATTTTAGAAATATATATAAGAAATGCTGGGACAAGTAAGGTAATGATAGTAGGGAACGAAGAACAGAGTAGAGAGACTTTATTAAACTTCAAGACATCGAGAAATCGACAATATAAGGTTGATGCAGTAGCTGTTGATAATTACTTTAATAATATTAAAAAGAATATAGATAATATAGATGTGTTTTATTTATTAGATATTGAAACACTAGAAGAACGTAAAATACTCACATATTTAACGCGAATGAATAAACGTATTTTTATAGGAACAGATTTTGGAAATATACTACGTACAAACAATCGAATAATGAATATTGATGACGAAAGTTTGATTGCAGTAGCAAAATTCGAAATATCACCAGAAAATGACACAATAAAACGGATGATGGACGTTATTGTTTCTTTATTGATGATTATATTTACTGCTCCTTTAATGTTGTTTACAGTATTGGCGATTAAACTGACCTCACGAGGTCCAGTTTTATATAAACAAGTTAGAGTTACAAAAGACCAAAAAGAATTTGAAATTTATAAGTTTAGATCGATGCGGATTGATGCTGAGGATTTATCAGGTCCGGTATTAGCACAAGCAAAAGATCCAAGAATTACTCCAATTGGTAATTACTTAAGAAGCTTACGTATTGATGAGTTACCACAATTGTTTAACGTATTAAAAGGAGATATGTCTTTAATCGGACCACGTCCTGAACGACCATTCTTTGTAGACCAGTTCCAAGAACAAAATCCTTATTATTACCTAAGACATACTGTTCGTGCAGGGATAACAGGATATGCACAAGTATATGGTAAATATTCATCTGACTTTAACTCAAAGTTACGTTTTGATTTATTGTATATAAAGAATTACTCATTGGTTATGGATTTACAAATTTTATTCCAAACAGTAAAAATATTGTTTGATAAAGTATCTTCTCAAGGAGTAGATGAGGAACTTCCAACTGAGAAGATATATGAAGACGTTCGTATTTTAAAATAGATAATTAACTTTTATAAATGTTATTGGAGGAAGAGCTTTGAAAGAAAAACTGTCAATTATTGTACCTTGTTATAATGAAGAAGAGATGATACCGATTTTCTTTAAAGAAGTTGAGAAAGTCAAAGTACCATTGGAAATAGAATATATTTTTGTGAATGATGGTTCTTCTGATAATACTTTACAAGAAATGAAGAAGGTATATAATCAAGCAAAAGATCGAGTACGCTATATTTCGTTTTCTAGAAACTTTGGAAAAGAAGCAGCAATGTACGCAGGTTTAAAAGCATCAACAGGTGATTATGTCGTGACTATGGATGTTGACTTGCAAGATCCGCCAGAGCTGTTACCTGATATGATTAAGATATTAAATGAAGATAAAAACATAGACTGTGTTGGAACTAGGAGAACTACTAGAGCAGGGGAGCCGCTTATTCGCTCATTTTTTGCGAAAGTATTTTACAAACTAATCAATGCGATTTCAGAGACAGAAATAGTTGATGGTGCAAGAGATTACCGAATGATGAATCGTAAGATGGTTAATTCTGTTTTAGAAATTACAGAGTACAAC
>CAMYQS010000199.1 GCA_947296835.1 uncultured Atopostipes sp. | reverse complement strand
GGGTGAGTCAATCCCACCTGATAGCATTAACATCCCTTTTCCAGCAGTTCCTACAGGTAATCCACCAGATGCTTGAATCGTTTCAACAGATAAGTAAATCCCGTCTTCACGAACTTCTGTACGGACTGTTAAGTCTGGTTTTTCCATTTGAACTTTTAGTTCAGGGAATTCAATCGCTACTGCCGCACCTAATTCGCGGTTTAAGTCCATTGTGTCATATTCGAAATCGTGGTCAGCACGACGAGTGTTAATTTTAAAACTAACGCCTTCATCAATATGTGGACGAACAGCTGCAATTGCTCCAGCTTTCGCTGCTTCTAATGTTTTCTCAACTTGGATAACTGGCGAAATTGTTTGGATTCCGAAAATATCTTTCAGACGCTCAACAACTTCATCCGAGTCTTCTCCATTCAGTTCAATATACATACGGTCACGGAACCAGCTAATATCCACTTTCGGGAATCTTGGCTCTATTGCGTTTTTCACGTTTCGACCTAGGCGATCGATAAAGAATTGAATGTTTTTCCCTTTAGTCGATAACTCACCATAACGAATCATAATTTGTGTTGGTTTCATTTTTTAATCATGTCCTCCTGTAATCTGGTTTCTAGCCGTTAATAACTTGGAATTTTTCATAAATTTCATCAAAAGCTTTAATAAATTGGTCTACTTCATCTTCAGTGTTTTCTGCTGCTAAACTCACTCGATTCGCCGTTTCAGCAATGTGTTTAGGCACACCCATTGCACTTAGCGTACTTGAGTCGACATCCATCGCACGACTTGAACAAGCGCTTGTAGTCGATATAAAAATATTATACTCTTCAAACGCATGTACGGTTACTTCGCCACGAATACCCTCTATTCCAAAACAGAGAATGTGTGGCGCGTGCATTTCAGGAGTAAAGATTTTCACTTTTTCTTTCGTTTCTAAGTACGTACGAATCTTCGTCTGCATATTTCTTAAATGCGTTCGTTTTTCTTGTTCATTATCTAAGGTCAAACGGACTGCTCGTGACATCGAAGCAATAGCTGGTAAGTTTTCAGTTCCACTTCGCATATCGCGTTCTTGTCCACCACCTGTTAGTAGTGGTGCAATTTGTCTACCATCCTTAATGTAGATAAAACCAATTCCACGAGGTGCTTTAAATTTGTGCCCTGAGAAAACAGCCATATCCACGCGGCTCGCAGGTCCTAAGTCCAAGTCAACCATGCCCAACGCTTGTACCGCGTCCACATGAAAGTGAATGGACGGATAATCGCGCAGTACCTCACCGATTTCTCGGATAGGTTGGACGGTTCCCACTTCGTTATTCACCGCGATAATCGAAACTAAAACTGTATCTTCACGGATCGCTTCTTTAAGATCTTTTGGTGAAATCAGACCTTTGTCGTCTGCCGGTAAAAAAGTCACGTCCCAGCCAAAGGATTCAAGCTGTTTCATGGATTCATAAACCGCTGGGTGCTCTACAGTCGACGTAATGATATGTTTACCATAACGCATCTTCTCAAAAGCTGTTCCCTTAATCGCCCAGTTATCGCCTTCTGTTCCACCACTTGTAAAGAAAATTTCGTTTGGTTGAACGCCTATTTCATTCGCAATCTGTGCACGAGATTGAGCAAGTAATTTTGCAGGAGTATCCCCTAGTAAATGTAAACTTGATGGGTTTCCATAAAATTGTTCACTAACTTTTAGATACGTTTCTAAAACAGTTGGCTCTATTTTTGTTGTTGCGCTATTATCAAAATATATCATTTTATACAGTCCTTTAAAATACTTGATTCGGTTGAGTATTATACCATAGTTTAGTACTATTTTATACGTTTCTAAACAACTTCTCTATTTTACATGAAAAAAGCTAGGAATAAAGTAAAATGTTACATTCACCTCATATCCTAGCCTATATTATTATTCTTCTGTCGCAGCCTGATTTTCTGCTTCATATGCACGAAACACTTCTGCATATTCGCCAGGTGCAATATTTTCTAACTTCTCTTTAACTAAACGAAGAGAGGTTTCATAGTCATAATCCTCACTGAACAACGATTCACTGTAACGAATCGTTTCAAGTATACCTTTGTGTGTGTCCTTATAACGATATAGTCTTTGTGATGTACGCTCTGTTAATTCAACTTGGCGAACCATTTCATCCGTCATATTTTCTAACTGACGAACATCTTCTTCACAAATTTCATAATTCTTTTGGATGTCTACTAGATTAATCTTCGGACGAGAGAGTTCTGAATCAAAACGCTCAATACGTTCCGTTGTTGAGAAGAACAGCTCTAAATAATCATCCGGTAAACCAGGTAGACGTTCAGTTTCTAAACGACGTTTCATACGGTACATCTGTTGTTCCATCTTGTAAAGTTCATCTTTGAACTCTAATTCTTGAACACGGTAACCTTCTAAATGATTCGATATTTTGTTGTACTCTCTATTTAAATTATCTAGTTGATCAAATAACTCTTCAAGACGTTCGTGTGCTACGGAGTATGGTAAAGCTTTATGCTTCATACGATCTTCAAGGAACGCATACTCTTCGCGAGCTTCTTTCACTTGCTCAGCTAACTTTTCAATTTTAGCGGCTTCATCATGAATCAAAATGTAGCTTTGTGATAAGCGCTGTTCAGCAGATACTAAACGGCGATTTTCTTCTTGCAAGAAATATAATGCGCGTTTGTTATCTTCTAATAATTCAAATGCCGCTGGTTTTGCTTGGTACTCAATTTCCATGCGGTCATACATGTCATTTATTTCAGCCGCTAAAGCTTCTGTTTCTTTTTCAGCTTCGTCTAATTCTAACGCACGGATACGTCCCAGAATGTGTTTCTTATCCGTCTTCAGTTTTTCTAGATCTACTAACACTGTGTCATCCGGGAATAAGTACCCTGCGTCTGACATTTGGTGGTAGCCATTTTCTAAGTCTTCAAACTGTTCAACATACTCTTCTTCTATTATATCTAATAGAGGCGGTACGACTTTCATTTGTTGTTCCATTTCTTCAATATCATTGTTTAAACGTTCAACAACAATATTTGCTTCCTCATGATCACCTGAAATTGTAATGTTAGAGAACTTCGAGAAGTCTGTTTCCATTTCACGAAGGTTGTTTTCAAATGTTTCTGATGCCGGTCCAAATGAGAAGCTATATGCTAATAGTGATTTTCTAATTTCATGATAGCGTTTCTTAATCGCATCAATCTTCACTAAGTTTGCCTGTTCACGTTCAATTAAGCCAACTAAGTCAGCTTGCAGTGCTTCCATCTCATTATTAATTTCTGCAAGAGCTTCTTCAGCCTCAGCATGATTTTTCTTCGCTTCCATTAGACGGTAACGATCTGTAGCCTGCTCGGCATCAAATAGATTGTTTTC
>CAMYQS010000198.1 GCA_947296835.1 uncultured Atopostipes sp. | reverse complement strand
ACTGCGTATATTCAAATACACCATTTGACGTAACAGGGAAACTACCCTCAATTTCTAGGTCACGTCCAAAGGCTTCATAATCAAAATAGCTTTGTAGATTAGCAGGGACTTCTCCTAACATTCCTGTTTCCTCCACAAAATACCTTGCGACATCTGCCATGCTCTCACAATCGGGATAATACATAATATCATCTTGGTGTTCCAGTAATTCTTCTATACTATTAAACCAATAGCTTTGCACTTCAGAAAGTGAATCATAAAGGGGTGTACCCGCAATTTCTTCCACCATCCCACATAAGCGGTTCACTTCTGAAATAGGTGTATATTCACCGATTTCAAAGGGGAGATCATAATCAAAAATGGCGTATTCTTCATACTCTCCATTCAAACCGATACGTTCTTTTACTTCCTCAAAGTCAATGGGTGGTGTAAACCAAGCACCATTAACTTCCCCCTCATTATACTTGCCAAGATTCGTTATAAAAACTTGCATTTCCATAAAAAATCACATCCTTTTCATTAAAAATAGCCATAAAAAAAGCAGCAGTGTTTTATCTGCTGATACACAAAATAGACTTGTTAATCCCTACCGCACTACCGTTTGGTTCACCATTTTTTTGCAAAACATAAGAAGAACACTTATCTTCCACAAAAAAACGGTACAATTAAGCCCCTATGATTCGATTAAATAGGTTTAACAATACATCTTTCACTCCACTTGCGTTAAAGACTAATCCCACCGCAACCAAAGCAATAATCAAAAAGCCAATCAGTTTAGAAAACTCTCGTTTAAAACCCAAGTAAATCCCAATCACGACTATCGCCATCAATACTAAAGATTGTGCATTGCTTAGAAACCAGTTGTACAAATTTTGCCCAAAGTTCATTTGAATTTCTCCCTTCATCAGTTAATCATTCGTTATTTGACATTGGTTGAATCACCTTCTCTATAGGAATGGTTTGTTGCATGAGTATCTTTTGATGGCGT
Source organism: uncultured Atopostipes sp. (assembly GCA_947296835.1). Taxonomy (GTDB): domain Bacteria; phylum Bacillota; class Bacilli; order Lactobacillales; family Carnobacteriaceae_A; genus Atopostipes. The sequence goes on along the minus strand of CAMYQS010000198.1, from coordinate 2,395 downwards.
TCAGATAGCTCTACCAGATCCAACATGTCCTTGATGACACTCGTTTGGTTGAGTTCATCTATCTTTGTCGCTAGTTTCCAAGTAGGTGCAACTTGTCGCGCCAGCCATCTTAATGATTTTTCAAACGTATAAGGTTCAGGCTTTGTCGTTAGAGAAATTTTTCTATTCACGCCTAAATCAATAAATCGTTGCCATTCCTTATTCATTTTCCAACTGCTTCGACGTTTTTCTTCGTCTTTATCGACAAAACGAATATATCGATTGATAATTGAAAAGGCGGTTCGTCCAGCATCTTCATAGGTCATTAAATCCACAATCGCATGATAAGCACGATCATTCTTTAAACGGATTTCAAAACGATTTTTTACATCTGTATCTTCAAGTGATGTGCCATGTTTCACGTATTGTTCGTAATCCTTTTCATATGCACAAAAGTACACATCACTTTTTAATGAACCGATATATAACGTATTTCCCATATCGGGCTTTTTTTCATTCTGTACAAGTTCACCAGAACGATAACTTTTGAAACTACGAAAAACAGAGATACATTCTTCATGACGGCATTTTTCTGTTAGAAACGGAATATCCAATATGCTTGTCTTATCGTTTATCGCAAGATCAATTCGTTTAAAAACACCACCAGTCCGAAACACGTCCATAAAAAAATCGAACCATGTTCTTTGCTGTGCTAATAAGAAATTCTCAAATTGTCTGCATCCTTTTCCTTTAAGTTCGAGCAAACAACCTTTATCTTCATCGGGTGAAACCATGACGACTATATCACCAAAAACGTATTGTTCCATATAAGAGTAAAACGCATAATCCTCATGTAACATGTACTCCATTTTGAGTTTTAAAATCTTTTCAATGACAGGCTTCGGGTTTGTCGTTAAAAATCGAATCCGTACATAATCAAACAAGATTTCCAGTGGTGCATCTGGATTAAATTGCTCTAAAATATCGAACATAGCATTTTGTAATGTTTGAGTCGGAGTTACTTTTCCTGTTTCAATTTCACTAATATATTGTCTTGAAATCCCAATATGAACAGCCAGTTTATTTTGCGATACTCCATATTCCAATCGTTTTTCTCTTAATTGTTGATACCAAGGTACTTGTCTCATGTGCATTCCTCCAAACTGAAAAAGATGTCAACTAAAGGTTAAAAGCTGACATCTTCTCCATATGCTCAAACCGTTGTGCCATCAGGTGTTATTGGTCTTTGGAACAGTTTCTTATTGTTTTTCTACCCCCCTGTTAGAAATGGGGGGTTAAGGCGTGGCTATCGCCACGCAGGCTTAGCCCAGTACGGTCGGCTTTCGCTTCGCACGCCGCCGCACTGGGCAGCCTTTATTGGGCTAGTTTAGCAATTTCCTTTAGAAAATCATGTTCTTTTGGGACAAGCGGTGTATAAAATTCGGAAATGACATTATCTCCCTTGTCAACATAGCCACGGCCTTTGATCTGTTTTAAGAAAAATTGCTTTTGCACATCGCTTCCAAACATCATTCCATATCCGAGTTCACTCATACGCCCTAAAGCGACCCGAAAATTAAACTGATCTCGAATGCCATCCCCAAGATATTTTGCGTCTGGCCGTTGACAAGCAAGGATAAGAAAGAAGCCTGCTTGCCGTCCTAACATGACAATCTGTTTCAGTTTGGTTAAGACTAGGGTATTTTCCTTAGAAACAAGCATCTCCATAAAAGCTACGTACTCGTCAAAAACTAAAAAGTGAGGAGATAAGCCTAAATATGCATAATTTTCCCCTGTTTTATAGCCCTTCATCTGTTTCATTTCTTCACTACGGGCCATCATATCTTCATAAAATTGATCAATACATGCCATCATGTCTTCCTTTTTATAATACACATCAGGCATAACTGTGGCTAAATCCGCTAAATCGGCATTTTTCGGATCTAGAATATACAATCTTGCATCTGTTTTTAATAAAGCTTCTATCAGCGTGAGAAGAAAGTACGTTTTTCCACCACCAGTTCCGCCAGCAATCAACATATGTGGAAGTTTATCGTATTCCCAATACATCGAGTCCATGAGCTTTAAGCTGCCACTCTGTGCAATGACTTCATCAATCGAAATGCGATTTGCGATCATATCATAGAAAAGGACATACTCCACATAGGAATCATGTAATTCTTTCGATACCAATTCACAATACAGGCCACTTTCTAATTTCCTTTCTAAATTTAACAGTGGTTCTTGATATTTTCCAAGTGTAATCTCCACTTGGATATGGAGCATTCCTTTTTCAAACCGATAATATATCTTTGGGAAATGACTGATTTTTTCCTTTGTTTTATGAGATGGAACGTCTTTAAAGAAACCCTCTTGTGTAACCTGTTTGGTTTCGTACCAACCATTTTCCAAAATC
>CAMYQS010000197.1 GCA_947296835.1 uncultured Atopostipes sp. | reverse complement strand
CATACGACTTTGCCTCTTGTCTCGTGGGCTCGGAGTTGTGTATAAGAGACATTCCTTATACAGATATTGATTAATATTGGCTTGATTTTCTTCACCAAGAGCCATTTCGGATTCTAAAACCCGTACAACCTTAGTAGGTAAAGCATCTTCTGGTGACAAATATTGAACATTACCGAGCGCCACAATGGGCACATTAATTTGACGGTAAAACTCCAGCTTCTTTTCATCTTTATTTTGAAGCGATAAACCTAAGTAATAATGATTAATATTTTCAAAGAAATACTTTGTTAATTCTCTAGCACCTGATAAATGATCAGATTCAATTAACTCTATAATTTCACCCTCTTCATCTGGTGAAATGACAATTAAATCAGCACTTAGAGCGATAATCTCAGCTAAATCGACTGTCCGTTCATCATTCAAATAGTAAGATGTCGACAATTGAATCAGGTTTTCGTATCCTTTATTATTCTTAGCCAATAGAATTAATGGATAAGTCATATTTGTCTGAATATAACCTTGCACCTTTAATGTTAAACCTAAAATTGGTTTGATATCCAATTTCATAGCTTCCTCGTAAAACTCAATTGCGCCACGAAGAGAGTCATGATCTGTTAAGGCAAGAGCCCGATGTCCTTGATTTTTAGCATGCTTTAGTAAGTCAGATGTTGTTAGTGTACTTTTCATTAATGAATTCGTTGTGATAACTTGTAAATTCGTGAACATCGCATTCCTTCCTCCTAGTCAACTATTATAGCAATTTTTTACGTCATTTTGAAATCACAGCCTGAAATTCAACTGATTAAGAAGCCTCCTAGACAGATATCTAAGAGGTTCTTATATTATTATCTTATTCCTAAAGCAATCTTTGCATATTTTGATAAGCGATTAGGCGTCCAAGAAGGATACCAAACGAGTTTCACTTGTACTTCTGAAATCTCTGGTACTCTCAATACAGCCTCTTTAATATTATCTTCAATCACTTGAGCAAATGGACACCCCATCGTCGTTAACGTAATACGGGTTTCACATATGTTACCTTCATATAAAATAACCTCATAAACTAAACCAATATTCACAATATCAATGCCTAATTCTGGGTCAATAACGGTTTCCAATTGTTCCATTACTTGTGCTTTTAATGCTTCATTTTCAATAACGTTTAATTCAGAGTCTGACATAAGATTCCTCCTAATATATACTCATACTATACCACATTTATGTTTTTCGTGAAGTTGATTATATTGTAAATCCGATAATTGTCCTGTCATTTCATTGTTTCGAATAAAGATTATATTTATTCGTCGAAAGTTTCTGTATAATAGACAGTATATTATTTACAGAAAGCGAGTGATTCATAATATGGAAAAGAAACTGATTGCAATTGATTTAGATGGAACAACTTTAAACGATGAATCCAAAATTACACCAGAGACCTTTCAAGTAATTCAAATATTACTTAAAAAGGGACATATCGTCTCAATAGCTACAGGTCGTTCTTACCGTAAAAGTTATCATCTATACGATGAACTGCAATTAAAAACACCAATCGTGAACTATAATGGTGCCTGGGCCCACTTTCCTAATAATGAAAACTGGAAACAGGGTTATCATAAAACATTAGACCTTGATTTAGCTTTTTCATTATTAAATTTGAATGCTGAACCTGAAATCAATTTAATTACTGCTGAAACTGTTGACAAAGTATTTGTTGATCGTACAAAAGATGAATACCATAGTGACTTTATTCCATTTCAGTTAAGAGATGTAGATCTTCATCCCTTTAACCAAAAATATTTAACAGAAAACCCTACTTCAATAAGTGTATTCACACCAACAGAAGAAAACATTCCGACCGTTCAAGATAAAATTATCCAACAGTATGGTGACAAAATAGAAGTTCAAACATGGGGTGGTCGAACGCCTACTCTAGAAATCGTCTCACTTGGTATCCAAAAAGCGATGGGTGTTGAACGCATTGCCAATTACTATAATATACAACGTAAAGATATATTAGCCTTTGGAGACGAAGCAAATGATTATGAAATGATTCAATACGCAGGTCACGGTGTCGTTATGAAAAACGGGATAGAAAAATTAAAAGATGTTTCCGATGACATTACTAATTATACAAATGATGAAAATGGTCTCGCACAATATTTATCTGAATATTTTAAACTTTAGAGAAAAAAAAGGTTTGACTGGAAATCCAGTCAAACCTTTTTTAAATGCTAATTATTATTCAGTTAACGGAGCGTCTGCTGTTAACGAGATTGCATGTAATCCAAACTCAGTTGGATCTGCACCTTGTTGTAATGAGTAAGCAGATACACGGTTGTTAACTAATGTTAATTCTGTTCTCCAGAATGTTGGTACTGCAGGCAGTGCATCATTCATGAAGTAATCTTGCCAATCGTGGAAGACACCAATTTGATAATCAAGATCAAATGCTTCTTGAGAAGACATCTCTGTGAAGTATTCTGTGTTTTCTTCACTTACGAATCTAGAGAAGTTAAACGCTGCGTCTTCACCGTATAGACCTGATGGGTTCGGGTCAGAACCTACACCCCATCCACCTTCGAATACGTCAATTTCTGGATCATCCGCTTGAACACGGTCATAGAATGAGTTCGTTTCATGTAAACGACCTTCTAATAATTGAACGTTTAATCCAATTTCTTTCCATGCTTCAATGAAGTATAGAGCAATTGGCTCAGCAGCATCTGAGTTTGCACGAGCTGCATAGTTAATTACTAGTGGTTCACCATTTGGATCTTCACGAATACCATCTTCGTCAACGTCTTTGTAACCTGCTTCATCTAATAAAGCATTAGCCTTTTCAACGTCGTATGGGTATCCTTCTAAGTCGTCTTTGTAGAAGTCTCCAAAGTTAGGAATGATGTGTGAGTTAGCACGGTAGCGTAAACCACTGTAGTATCTCTCACCAACTGAATCGATGTCTAAAGCATGAGCCATAGCCTTACGTAAGTTAAGGTTGTTCATCTTAGAATCTTCGTTCATAGTTGTTGTTGTTCCATCCCATGTACCTAATTTGAATCCTAAGTAGTCATATGATTGACCAGGAGTTCCCATTGTAGTGTATCCAGGGATTCCAGCTTCGAATGACTCATATAAGTTTGTAGGCATGTTGTATGTTAAGTCAAATTGACCTTGTTTCAATGCTTCAACGATACCAGATGATGGTACACGTTCGATTGTAAGTTTGTCAATGTTTGGAGCACCTTCCCAGTAGTCTTCGAACGCTTCATATTCTACCGACTCACCTTGAACAATGTTAGTTACTTTGAATGGTCCAAAGCCAATTGGGTTTTCACGAATTTGTGGTGAAGACTCAATTTCTGCTACAGGAACATCACCGTAGTAATGACGAGGAGCTGCATATGCCCACAC
>CAMYQS010000196.1 GCA_947296835.1 uncultured Atopostipes sp. | reverse complement strand
GAACCAGAACCTGAAAGAACCCCAGAGAGAGGTCCTCTCTCTGGGGTTCTTTCAGGTTCTGGTTCTAGCTCTCTCACAACTTCAACTTCTTCTTCCTCTTCGTCATCTTCTTCATCTTCTTCTGGTTCTTCCTCTTCAGACGAAGCCACTTCAACACTAGCAATTTTTGCGAGTAAAGAATCTTTTAATTCTTGATTTTTAATTTTGTTGATTAATTGTTTCGTTTCTTCTAGATCTTCATGTGTGACATCTTCATGTAAATCTTCGCCATCAAATAATTCATCGACAGATTCTTGTGCAATTTCAATATCGTTTAATTGTTCAATTGCAACCTCTAGTCTAGTTAAGTTACGTTTATAAAATTCTGTCATCTCTTTATAGCTTTCAAGATTATCTTCTAATTCAGTCAATTTGTCTTTTTTAGTATTCGGTTTAACGTTTTCATTATCTTCTTCAAAAATATCATTTATAGATAACTCTACATTTTACATTGCCTCTGCAGATTTGAATTCATTTTTAATTTCTTCGAAGCGTGACTTGTTTTTCTCACTATAGTCTTTATCATCTACTTCTAAAATTAACTGATTAATCTCAGCAAATTTATCAGTAGTAATATTCTGAGCAAAGTCATCTTTTTCATCGTTATATAGTTCATTCACTCTTTTATCTATAATAGAAACTTCATAACCTTCAAATTCTAAAAAACGATTTTCTTGTTGTTGGTTATAAATGAAAAAACTTCCAATTCCTACTATTACTAAACCTACAATTAATAATGTTGATTTTACATTTTTCACATTCTTCCCCCACATTTCATATTTATTTAATAAATGATTATAATTTCTAATAATATAATGACACCTTATTTTTGTGTGCTTGTGCACGTTTTTTCACAATTTGTAAAGTTATCATGGGGTCAAAAGAGAAGTTCTTAATAAGTGAATATTTCTGAAGTGATTTTCGTTGAATATAATATATTTATTGGGTCAATACACCTCCAAATAAAGCTTACATGTCATTTTAATGAATATAACAAAGTAATGCAATGTATCTATTAGAATTTACATTTTTATAATATATATATTGCTATTTTAGATATCGGAAACCTCAGTAATGATTTAACCTTCATTGTAAATAAATATTTTTTTAATCGTTATTTGTAATTAATGAGCTAATGATTTAAACTGGTATTATTGTTTAATTTGAGGTGAAAACATTTTGAATCAACATTTAGAAATTGAGTTTAAGAATATGTTGACTGAAGCTGACTATACGAAGATATTCGAGTGTGAGTTTGCAGCTGATGATGAACAGAAGATTATGCAAAGTAATTATTACTTTGATACGACAGACCGTCTATTGAAACAACAGAACTCTGCCCTCCGCATCCGCAAGACCCCATCATTTAATGAACTTACCTTAAAAGTACCCTCTCAAGGTTTTTTATTGGAAACAAACATTTCTTTAAGTGATAATGAGTGTTCGACCTTACTAAATGCAAAACATTTTAAATTTTCTGACATAACGTCCGATATCATGATTAAGGATTTGAAACCTGATTTAGTGTTTTATTTGTTTAATCAGTTTGAAACGATTCGTTATGAGAAAGACATAGATGGACATTTACTTGTTCTCGATCAAACGACCTTTCAAAATGGTTTTGTAGATTACGAATTAGAAGTTGAGAGTCAAAGTCCTGAGGCAGGACTAGATTTTTTCAATTCTTTCTTAGAAACACATGCGATAAAGAAACAAAAGGCTCTACCCAAAATCGCAAGAGCGCAACAAAACAACATTGAGCTGTGAGATAGTTACCGTACAAGCTAAAAAATGTTAATTATCTCGAATTCATGATAGAGTAAGGAAGATTAGTAGACATGTCGAGGAACAATTCTATTAAATTCTAAAATAGGTGTGTTAATGATGACCGATCAGTATATTGAGATTTTTCTGTACTTAGATCCGCTCGGGAGACGCTGTAATAGTGCACGAAAAATCATAAGCAAATTCAGAACTGAACGACCAGAAACAATTAAATTACGAGTCATTCCGATGGTTAATTTTAAACGCGTTTTTGGGCACGCACGTAAAAGAACTTCAAACAATCGTGCAACGTTCGTCGAAAAAAACAATAAATATTCGACCAACACTTATCAAGCTTGTCTGGCGTTCCATGCGAGCGCTATGCAAGGTAAAAATAAATCACATCAATTTTTAACGACTCTACAAGAAACTGTCGTTGAAGGACGTACAGAATTTTTTGAAGATTTGATTTATAAAGTAGCTGACGAAATCGGACTAGATGTTGAGATGTTTAGAGAAGACTACAAATCTGATTTAGTTCGCAAAATATATCGTAAAAGCTTGGGAATCGCCGCAGATATGGACATAACGAGTACTCCATCATGTGTTATTTATAAAGATGGTTTACATGAGGAAGCCGTCCGCCTTGGTGAGGAAATCGAACGTGAGATTCTTCATACAATTTGTGGTCTAGAGCCAATCAAAGACGTTGAAGATGGCGAAGAGATTCATGAAGAAGTTAAGGAAGAATTAAGTAATGTGTTTAACCTGAATTTAACATAATAATAGAACGCTCCAGTTTTCGATAACGAAGACTTGGAGCGTTTTATTTTACCCCAAAAAAGCATCAGACTCCTGTCTTAGGAGTTCTGATGCTTTTTTGTGTCTATTCCTATAATTCTTCGACGATTGCTTCTAATTGGTTTAAACGATCTTCGAATACTTTCATTGCACGTTCGATATAGTCTTTATTTGTCATATCTACGCCTGCTGTCTTCATGATTTCGATTGGGAAATCGCTACTTCCAGCTTTCAGATACGTTAAGTACTCGTCTAACGCGCCTTCTTCTTCATTTACAATACGGTCTGCTAGTGCTGTAGCTGCCGCAAATCCTGTTGAGTATTGGTAAACATAGTAGTTCATGTAGAAGTGAGGAATACGTGACCACTCTAATTCAATACCATCTGTATTTTCAACAGCTGGCCCGTAATATTTATCGTTAATTTCACCGTACTTCTCACTTAAGAACTCAGCCGTTAATGGTGTACCATCCGCTGCTGTTTGATGTGCCCAGTGCTCGAACTCCGCAAATTGTGTTTGACGGAATACGGTTCCTTTAAACCCATCTAAGTAGTGGTTTAGGATTTGAGCTTTTTCTTCGTTTGATTTTGCATTTTTCAACAAGTAGTCGGTTAAGATATTTTCATTGGTTGTTGATGCAATTTCAGCAAGGAAGATTGAGTAGTTCCCGTATACATAAGGTTGGTTACTACGTGTAAAGTAACTATGTGCACTGTGTCCTAATTCGTGAACCAATGTGTATAAGTGGTTCAATGAGTCATGCCAGTTTAATAGGATATATGGGTTTGTGTCATACGTTCCTGATGAGTATGCGCC
>CAMYQS010000195.1 GCA_947296835.1 uncultured Atopostipes sp. | reverse complement strand
ATGTAAGTGAGTTAATTCCTGGTGTGAATGATGATTTAATCAGTCCAGTTATTACAGATAACTATGACGTTTTGCATGGTCGATGGCCAGAAGCTTATGATGAAATCATCTTAACAGTGAACCAAAACAATGAAATAGATATCACTGTTCTTTATCAGTTAGGGATTCTACCAGCTGAAGAGTATAAAGAAATCTTAAAACAAATCGATAATGGTGAAGAAGTTAAGTTAGATAAACGTGAAATTAGTTATGAAGAATTAACTGATCTCGTGTTTTACCTTTTACCAACAAGTGATTATTTTGTAGAAAATGAGAATGGTCATTACGAAAATATTTCAGAAGATGATTTTTTAATCGAAGAACTTGTTGAGGAACAAGCGATTGAAATGAAAGTTACAGGAGTTGTCCGAGCAGTTGAAGATGCGACAACAGCTGCGATTACAACACCTGTTGCTTATACAAGTGCGTTAACAGAACACTTAATTGAGCATGCGAATGCAAGTGAAGTTGTACAAGCACAAGAAGATTCACCAGAAGTGAACGTTTTAAATGGTATGCGTTTTGAAACAGAAAATGATGAGCAGAAAATTGACGATACGCGTGAGTATTTAGAAAGCTTCACAATTAGTGAAAAGGCTGATTTCGTGCGTTCGATGCAAGGTGATAACCAAGCAGGCGGAGCAATGCCAGGTGGAGCAGCAGTGTCAATGACGGAAGAACAACTAGCAGCAGGTTTTGATCAATTAGTTGCTGACTTAGATTCTGAAGCGTTATTGGATATTTATGACTCATCCATTTCAACTGGAAGCTACGACGATAACATGAAAGAATTTGGCGTCGTTAGTTTAGATGCACCATCTTCAATCAGTATTTATGCAGATAACTTTGAAGATAAAGATGCCATTTCAGCTGAAATCGAAGCATACAACAAGACAGTAGAGGAAGAAAAGCAAATCACTTATGCAGACTTTGCCGGATTGATTATGTCTTCAGTAACGGAAATTATTAATGTGATTACGTATGTACTAATCGCGTTCGTAAGTGTTTCCTTAGTTGTTTCATCGATTATGATTGGAATCATTACGTACATCTCAGTATTAGAACGTACGAAAGAGATTGGAATCCTACGCGCAATTGGTGCGTCAAAAGGAAATATTTCAACTGTGTTTAACGCTGAAACGATTATCATCGGTTTATTCTCAGGATTACTAGGTGTTGGATTAACGTATCTATCACATATTCCATTAAATATGATTCTGGAAACTTTATTCGGTGAGGGTGTTCGAGCAAGTCTGACAATAGAGAGCGCATTGATATTAGTGCTACTAAGTGTTGTTTTATCCTTTATCGCTGGCTTGATTCCTTCAAGACAAGCTTCAGAGAAAGACCCAGTAGATGCTTTAAGAACAGAATAATTCATAGAAATATATCCATAAAAAACACAAGTGCGATCTTCTGCATTTGTGTTTTTTTGCTTTATTTTTTTGTAAGGTCAAAACTTGTTTCGATGAGTTCTTCAATGTCTTCTAGTTCATTAACGCGATCAAGTACGATTGAATTCCAATGTTCTTTATTCATATGGTAGCCTTCAAAAATATACTCACGCTCTCGCAAACTGCCATTTAATTCAGATGGACTTTTTACATTTAGGACATCTATTTTTTCATTGCCTTCTAAATCAAATTTTTCAGGGAGAACGTCCATCACAAGGGCATACCATTTTTCATTCTTTTTATGTTGAAATACAGCATAATTTGGGAATTTATCCCATAAAAAGTTAGGTTTTGTGTCATAATGCCTTTCAAAAAACTGGAAAATGTCATCTCTTGTAACCAATATTTGTCCTCCTCATGTGTATATAGTTTAATGATAACGCAAATGGTACGTTGAACTCGAGTAAGATCGATTAGATGAATTGATTTTTTTATATTAACTTGTCCTCATTTAACCCTAATTATGCTATAATATAAAACAACTAAAAGGGGGAAATACACGATGAAATTTACAGAATTTACTTATGAAAGACCCGAATATGAATTATATAAAAAAGACTATTTAGCATTAGTGGATAACCTAAAAGTCGCTGAATCTTTAGAAGATGTTAAAGTTGCGATTGACAACATTTCTGAATTAAGCGCGTCACTCGAAACAATGGGTACTTTAGCGTCAATTCGCAATTCAATCGATACGAAAGACACATTTTATGATGAAGAAGATAAGTACTGGAACGAATACTCTCCTTATTATCAAGAGCTGAGCACGATTTACTACAAAGCGGTAATGGATTCGCCTTACTTAGATGAATTGAAACAATTTTACCCCGGAACGTATTTCCAATACATGCAATATGAACTCGACGCATTTGATTCTAGTGTGATCGACTTACTGCAAAAAGAAAACCAATTAAGCAGTGACTACCAAAAATTAATGGCATCTGCTGAAATTGAATTTGACGGTAAGAAATTAACCTTATCTCAATTTGGACCTTACTTACAGTCAACAGATCGTGCTGTCAGAAAAGCTGCGACGGAAGCCCATTTAGGTTTCTTCAAAGAGAACGAAGAAAAAATCGATGACATCTATGATGAAATGGTTACCGTACGAGATACCATTGCGAAAAAGTTAGGCTACAAGGACTTTGTGGAGCTGGGATATGTTCGGATGAAACGTTTTGACTACAATCGCGAAGATGTTGAAATCTACCGTAAACAAGTACTGGAGTATGTTGTCCCAGTTACCGAGAAACTAGCTGCACGACAAGCAGCGCGTATCGGTATTGACGACATGAAACATTATGATACAGCTCTACAATTCTTAGGTGGGAATCCAGTTCCTCAAGGGGACCCAGATTATATTATTGAGAATGGACGTAAAATGTACCATGAGCTAAGTGACGAGACGGCTGAGTTTATTGATTTCATGTTTGATAAAGATCTTGTGGATTTACTCTCTAAAGAAGGTAAAGCAGGTGGCGGGTATTGTACCTATATCCCAGATTATAAATCACCGTTTATCTTTGCGAACTTTAACGGAACGTCTGGAGATATTGATGTTCTAACACACGAAGCCGGCCATGCTTTCCAAGTGTACGAATCACGTTGGGTGAAACAACCGGAATTAGCGTTCCCGACTTATGAAACGTGTGAAATTCACTCAATGAGTATGGAGTTCTTCACATACCCATGGATGGAATTATTCTTTAAAGAGCAAACTGAAAAATACAAGTTCGATCACTTAAGTAGTACTGTTCGCTTCTTACCATATGGTGTATTAGTGGACCACTTCCAACACGAAGTGTACGAGAATCCAGAATGGTCGCCAGCTGAAAGAAAAGCCGCTTGGAGAAAACTAGAGAAACAATATATCCCACACAATGATTACTCAGAAGAGAGTTTCTTGGATGAGGGAACTTACTGGTACCGTCAAGGG
>CAMYQS010000194.1 GCA_947296835.1 uncultured Atopostipes sp. | reverse complement strand
CTGTGGCGGCTCTCACTCACCACCAAAACGAAGCAGCAGGTTGGTGGGCGCTCTCCCGAACAATCTTCAATGAATTTCGGCCCATTTCGCGACGCGAAATGTTCATCCTTTAGTTCTTCTATAGTAACTACTTAGAATTCAGCATCTACAAAAACGTCTTCTACAATATCTATGACTTCATCATTAAATTTCTGTTGAAAAAATGTATTCTCAGATTCGTTATTAACGATTAAGCTAACATAAAATTGTGGTGGGTTCTTTATCGTAACCTTCACTAAATCGTGCATGTCATCGACGATGATATCCGACATAAAGGCAATCATATGCGTGGATGCAGCGATAGATAAGACGGTTTTAATTTCATTCGCGAATACGACGTTTGGGCCGTAAATCTTTTTCCCTTGTGTCCATTTTTCAAAAATACGGTGATGTGTATATCCTTCAGATAATGAAATAAATACTTCATCTTTAAAGTCATCGCCTTCAACGTTCCTTTTGCTAGCCAAAGGATGGGAAGGAGCTACCCATAAGGACATATCTTGCGTTAACACAGGAATTTGATGAATCGTTTCTTCAAAAATATCCGGTGTATCATGCCCAATAATCGCAATAGGGACTTCTCCTTTTTTCACCATCTGCAACATCGCATCTGAACTTTCGTCTTCTACAAAGCGAATAGACTGAGTAGACTGCTTCAAATTCGGTAAGACTTGTGGCATCAAAGATCCACCGATAGTTGGTAGAAATCCAAAATATACTGTTTCATCATGTAAACCACGGATTTGTTGTTTCGTGTTATCTAATATTTTTGTGACCTCTACTGTGTTCTTATAAAGAATCTGTCCAGCTGGGGTTACCTTAATCTTCTTTAAAGTTTTTCGACGATCGATTAGTACCGTATCCAAAGCTGTTTCTAAACGTTTCAATGCGGTTGAGATAGAAGGCTGTGAAACGAAGAAATGTTCAGCTGTTTCGGTGAAACTAAGGCACTCAACTAAGTATTTAAAATAGATTAAATCTTGTAAATTCATTTTAAAACTCCTATTTGTAAAAGTATTTCAGGGAATGTGACGTATTTAACATAATTGATATGAATGAGTTTGCAAGAGATCATAAATATTATTTATGATACCATAAAAATCCGATATGATGAAACAGCAATATTCTGTGCTAGTATATTCCTAGAAAGTTAAACGCTTACAAAAAAATAAATTCAAAAAAAGAAAAGGAAGCGAATACATGCGGATTATAAAACAATTATTGTGGATCTTCTTATTTTCACTACTGGGGGAAATTCTTTCAAGTGTCATATCAAGTATAGTAGCAATTCCCGGAAGTGTGATTGGAATGGTTCTATTGTTTCTAGCCCTTCACTTTAACGTTATAAAGATGGAACAAGTTGATGAGGTAGGTACTTGGTTGACCGATAACATGGCAATCTTTTTCGTACCAGCAGGAGTAGGTTTAATGACAAACTTTGATGTCTTAGCTCAATCATGGTTACAACTATTAATTATTATGGCTGTAACTTGTGGAGCGATGATGCTTTTTGTTGGGAAAGTCGTTCAGAAGATTAAACGCAACTCACCTGAAGAAGATGATGCGGATGATGTTGATTATATAGAAGGAGTGAGCATAAATGATTGAGAGATTGCTTGCTAGTCCATATTTATGGGTATCGATAACAGCTGTTTTTTTTGTAATGGCAGCGCATTTACAAAAAAAGTTTCCAACGCCTTTACTGAACCCACTACTGTTTTCAATTGTAATGATTATTGTCTTATTACTCATAACGGGCATTCCCTATGAAACATATGAAGCGGGAGGAAAATTAATTGCTGTGTTTGTAACGCCGGCTACCGTAGCCTTAGCAATTAAGTTAGAGAAGAATTATATTTACTTGAAGAAATATTATAAAGCAATCTTAACTGGAATCATTTCAGGAATTATTTTCCATACTGTCATGATTTTTGGATTCGGTTTACTATTTAAATTTGACATTGAAATGGCTTCGACATTATTTCCTAAGTCAATTACGACAGCTATTGCGGTAGGTGTTTCAGAATCACTTGGTGGTTTAGTTTCATTAACTGTAGCGGTTGTCGTGTTCACTGGAATTATCGGTTCAGTTATTGCACCTTATCTTTTCAAGTTAGGTAACATCACCGATCCAGTTGCTCAAGGTGTGGCACTTGGTTCATCAAGTCACGCGATGGGTACATCAAAAGCAATTGAAATTGGAGAAGTCCAAGGCGCCATGTCAGGCTTATCCATTGTTGTAACAGGTATTGTAGTGGTTGCATTAGCACCATTTGCAGAGCCGCTGATTCATCTAGTCTTTGGTTAGTTATAGAAAAATCACTAAATAATGCGTCTAAAAAACAAATATAAAATAAATTATAAATAATATTGGAGGAAATAAAAAATGGCAGAATTAAAAAAATATGATGCACCAACAGTTGTGCAAGATATTGACGTTGTAAATACTTATGAATTAGAAGAAAGAGCAAAAGAAATTATTCCACATGGTGGGTTTGACTATATTTCAGGTGGTTCGGGTGACGAATACACGCTACGTCAAAACGTTAAAGCATGGGAAACAAAACGTATTTTACCACGCGTTTTAGCAGATGTAGAATTCCCAGACACGTCAACATCAATTTTTGAACATGACATTAAAGTTCCATTTATTATGGCACCGATTGCGGCTCACGGTTTAGCGCATGAAACAAAAGAAGCTGGAACAGCAAAAGGCGTTTCAGAATTCGGTACAATCATGTCAATTAGTGCTTACTCAGGTGCGAAATTCGAAGAAATCGAAGAAGGATTAAATGGATCACCTCGTTGGTTCCAAATCTACATGAGTAAAGATGACGAATTAAATAAAAATATTATTGACGAAGCAAAAGCGGATGGCGCAACAGCAATCATCTTAACGGCTGACTCTACATTAAGTGGAAATCGTGAAAAAGATATCCGCAACAAATTTGTATACCCATTTGGTATGCCAATCGTTTCTCGTTACTTAACAGGATCTGGAAAAGATATGTCACTAAACAATATCTACTCACAATCTAAGCAAAAAATTAGTCCAAGTGATGTGAAATTCCTGAAAGATTACTCTGAATTGCCAGTATTCGTTAAAGGTCTACAAACACCAGATGACGCGTTATTAGCAATTGGTGCTGGCGCAGATGGTATTTGGGTTTCAAACCATGGGGGTCGTCAATTAGACGGTGCACCAGGCTCGTTTGAAATGCTAGAAGATATTTCTAAAGCAGTTGCTGGTCGTGTGCCAATTGTCTTTGATAGTGGCGTACGTCGTGGGGAGCACATCTTCAAGGCTCTAGCAAGTGGAGCAGACATCGTTGCGCTAGGTCGTCCCGTATTATACGGACTAGCTCTAGGTGGATGGAAAGGTGTTCGTTCAGTACTAGAATACTT
>CAMYQS010000193.1 GCA_947296835.1 uncultured Atopostipes sp. | reverse complement strand
GCTTATGCCGAACCAAAAGCAGGGGAAGTCTTTAACCGAGGCGACTTTGAAATAGAAGTGCTGCATCCAACGAAAGATAGCCCGCAGAAAAATTCAAACGACGAATCGATTGTGACACGCATTTCTTTTGATGGCATTTCATTTATGACATCGGGCGACGCATCGGTACCGCGCGAGAATGACATTGTCGCACGAACTGGGCATATCAAATCGGATATGATGATGCTTGGACACCATGGCGCCGCAAACTCAACAGGCGAAAAATGGGTACAAGCGGTCAGACCGAAGCTTGCATTTTACCAAGCAGGTGTGAACAACACGTATGGGCACCCGACAGCGGATGCGCTGGAACGAGTAGAGTCAGCGAACATACCGGTTTATGGAACAGACGAACTAGGAACGATTTCGATTTACATTGGCGAAGACGGAGAAGTGACTGTGGAAACGGAAAGGTGATACGATGAAAGCTGTCTATGAAGAATTGAATGGCGAGATCGCCGTTTTTATAGTGGATGATATCAAGAAGACCTACCATAAGCAAGTACAGCAACTACCAGCGGATGCAGAAGTTGGCGATGTGTTCGCAGTATCCGTAAGTAGTGACGAAATTACGTTGCTTGAGAAGTTACCCGATGAACGCGAAGCGCGTCTCAAATCGGCCCGCGCCAAACGAGAAGAATTACTCAAACGAAAAAAGCTTCCCTGAGAAATGGGAAGCTTTTTGTTTGGGTTAAATTAATTTAGTCATCGTATGATGCGGGATTCCGGCATCCATAAATTCTGTACCTTCGATAGTATACGCAATTCTTTCGTAAAATGGAATCGCCGTATTCTGAGCACCAAGTGTGATTTTGCGACCACCAAGTTCAGCGACCTTCTTCTCAACTTCTGTCATTAAGATAGCGCCATAACCTTGTTTACGTACTTTCTTTTGTACAGCAACACGCTGCACTTTATACGTTCCAGCACCTAAATCATAAACACGTGCCGTCGCGATTGGATCGTGCTCATCATATAAGACGACATGAATCGTTTGGTCCTCTAAATCATCAATTTCATCTTCAATCGAGACGCCTTGCTCCGTCACAAAGACATCCTGTCGAATTTTTAATGCATCCTTATATGTATCGGACGTTGTATCCGTTGTCCACTCAGCCTTGTAAGAATTATCCATCTTTCTATCACACTCCATTTCTACTTCCGATAGCATAACAAGAAGGAAAGAAAATTTCGAGAAATTTTCATCCAAAAAGCATTTAAATTCAAAAGTCAGTTTTCGCTCGGTGCGAAAACAACTGAAGATCATTTAAAAGTGCAGGATTCTGCAGGTTATGTAAACCCAGCGTAGTCATAGTCCGATTATAAAAAAGTTTCAGCAGTCTATCGTAGTCATCATTGAAACTTGACTACGCTGAAACGTTCTACCGTAGTCATACTTCGTTTATAAATAAGTTTCAGCATTCCACCGTAGTCATAATCGAAACATGACTACGGTGGAGGCGCTATTGACCCAAAATACTCAGATCATCATTTGTATGATAATAGTGTCGGGGCTTTACATCGATAAATTGATGGTTAATTTGTTTGTAAGGTAGACCAGGATTGACGTAACATGTATAACTACCTTTATTAATGACTCTAAAGTATTTATGGCAGATACTTATGAGGTAAGTGTGTGAAACTATTCCGTTAAAGAATGCCATCAAATTTTTTCGCACGAGTGGGCGCCCGTAATTCAACACACCGTAGTCACAGATGGTGCGTATGATGGCTTCTTCGCGAGATTCATGCAAACCGCACGAACAGATGACTTTGAATTTTGTTATTTGCACATTAAAGCTATGACAGTTGGCACAATAGATTCCGGGGCAGACGTGTTTCATTTCAGCAACAGATAGAGGCGCCGGTCGGTAGGGATTGTCGATTTCACAAGACTTGAACAATCGAAGTAGTCTTGCGTGATCAATATGCTCAGCAATCGCATGATTTTCTTGCTGTACAATACCAAGGATGAAATTACGGATGCCATTACGGGTGACTACGCGGACATTTTCTAATGGTGTCTTCATCACAACCTCGTGATCATCGCCGGCAAAGATGACGGTAGCCTGCACATCAATCGATGGCGAAATACGTGCGCACATTCTTTTCAGATTAAGATGATTTGTGCGGATTTGCTCGAAAGGGTTGAGACTCGTTTCATGCGTATTATAAAAACAGCGCCCGTTCTCATACACCAGCACACCTTGGTAATTCTTCACTTCTATGACATAGACTTGGTTCCCAGTCAGTAAGATGATATCGCACTCAAAACGATCGAAGTCGCGCAACCACACATTCTGCAGTACAGTCCAATGTGGCGGCGCGTATTCGCATATGTATTTCATTACCTTCTGCTCACCCTTAACTCCGGCTTCTAAACTCTTATACAACTTTTTCTGTTCGGTAAAAAAGTCCGATCCTCGGATAGCAAGAATCTGGTAAAAATCAAGTTGACTTGGTAAAATATTTTTCTCTGTCTCCATAAAATCCTCCTCAGTAAATTAGTCCCTATATATATAATTTGCAAAAAAATCGAAAATTCGCGTTTTAAAGTCAAAATAATTAATAAAAACGATGCTTATTTTAATTTCAGAAAAGGTCTAAGCTCTGTAGAGGGATATGTTATAATCTCATAGTAGAACAATCAAGAAGATGTGGAAGAAGAAGTATGAATCGCCGATCACAATATGTACAAAAATAAAAGACTGTAAAATGATCATCGAATAAGAAAAAGGAGGCAAACTAAGTCAGTTTGCCGTTTTTCTATGGGTTAATGCCAGAAATATGGTCAAATCTATTGCATGTTTGAGATATTACTTTAAAATAAATAAGCGTGTTAAGATAGTAGTGTAACGAAGATTAGAGATTGAAATTTAGGAAGTGTAGATAAAATGCAAGTTGATAAAAAAACATTACAAAAAGAAGTGGAGCAACGCCGTACGTTCGCGATTATTTCTCACCCGGATGCGGGTAAGACGACGATTACGGAAATGCTATTAAAAATGGGAGGCGCGATTCGTCAGGCAGGGACTGTAAAAGGCCGTAAGACGGGTAAATTTGCGACTTCTGACTGGATGGAAGTTGAAAAGCAACGTGGAATTTCGGTAACAAGTTCGGTTATGCATTTCAACTATGACGATAAAAGTGTCAACATTCTAGATACGCCAGGGCATGAGGATTTCTCTGAGGATACGTACCGAACGCTGATGGCAGTAGACTCGTCAGTCATGGTTGTCGATACGGCAAATGGTATTGAAGCTCAGACAGAGAAACTGTTCAAAGTTTGTCGAATGCGTGGAATTCCAATTTTCACATTCATGAACAAGCTTGACCGTGATGGGCGTGACCCGATTGATTTAGTAGAAGAACTAGAAGAAGTGCTTGAAATTGACGCATACCCAATGACG
>CAMYQS010000192.1 GCA_947296835.1 uncultured Atopostipes sp. | reverse complement strand
GTGGAGATCAAGGACAACCTGTGAAAGTCAGATTTCCCATTCACCATTTAAATTTAAATAACTATCTCGTACCATGCGAGGCCGTGGGTATTCGGGATGAACGTTTGAAGCATCCACCGTTTTACCCCATCTCGTCATTAAATTATTCATAACACGCACCTCATTCATTCCTTTTTTCTATTTTACCATTTAAAGGTGAAATCTTAATGATGATATCTTGAAATGTTATTATCTAATCGAATACTCGTGCTGCACTCATTTCACACAAAAACAGCCAGAAGAGTGTACTCCCGGCTGTTGGTTTAAATTGATTAGTTGTTTTCGCTCTGAGAGTTTTGTGTCACTTCCAGCAATTGATCGCGTAATTGGTCTTCCATAACAACCAATTGTTGTTCAGCTTCACGACGTTTTTGCGTACCTTGCTGTTGGATAGATAATGTTTCCTGCAAGGTTTCAATTAAGTCGGTCTGCGTTTTCTGTAATGTTTCGATGTCGACAACCGCACGTTCTGTTTCGCGAGCCGTGTCAATCGAAGATTGTTTTAACATTTCAGAGTTACGTTGTAGCATTTCATTTGTAGCATCCGATACTCGACGTTGTGCTGCTACAGCATCTTGTTTACGCAATAATGTTAATGAAATAACAATTTGGTTCTTCCATAGTGGAATCGCCGTGTTAATTGACGTTTGAATTCTCTCGGCTAATGCTTGGTTCGTATTTTGAATCAAACGAATTTGTGGTGCTTGCTGTAAAGTAATTTGACGGGTGATTCTTAAGTCATGCACACGTTTATCTAAACGGTTTAAGAATTGGTTTAAGTCGTTTACTTTTTGGACAAGCATTTGATCGGGTGTTTCTTCTGCTTCAGCAAGCGCTTTTGGAATGACTTCATTCTCTAACTCTTTCACACGTAACTCACCAGCAGCAATATAGATATTTAATGCTTCGTAATAGTTTAAGTTTTGGTCATATAATTGACTTAACATTTTATTATCTTCAAGTAAGTTACTCTTTTGTTTGTCTAGCTGTAGAGCAATCTTATCTACTTGCGCACCAATCTTTTGGTATTTTGCTGTTGTTTCATAAATCGATCGTTTAGCACGTTTGAATATTTTTTGGATGAAGTTTTGGTTTTCTTCCATTAATTCTTCAGGATTCGATTCCTGTAAGTAAAACATCAAGTCATTAATCGACTCTCCGATGATTCCAGTGTCTTGGTTTTGTACGTGATTCAAGACGTTATGTGAGAAGTCACCAATTTTTTGTTGAGCTGCAGAACCGTAGTTTAAGACAGCATCTGTGTCCGTGTAATCAATTTGTTCAGCTAACTCACGAGCGGTTTCTTGTTGTTCAGCCGGTAAATAGTTAATTGTTTCTCCCGCTAAACGTTGTTCTTGTTCCTCATTCTTTACTTGTAATTCTGGCATTTTAACCGGTTCACTAAAAGGATCTTTCAGTAAATCATCAATTGTTGCCGAACCAACAGAACTGGCAGAATCTTTTGGAGTAGACTCGGTGGTTTCTTTCATTTCTTCGTTTACATTTAACGCATCAGTTTTTTCTTGTTCAGACATAAACCATTTTCCTCTCCATATTTAATATTTTTGTGAAATGACTTTGTTCCTTCAAATTTCTTCGTTTTCGATGGATGTACTATCGCGATTCAAGCGACGTTTTGCTAATTCAACTTCATTCGTTAAATCAGAAATATCTGCTGATCGGAATTTGATATAATCTTCTGCAATTTGTTGACACATATCATCAATTGTAGCGGCTGATTTTTCTAACACATCGAAGGTTTGTTTACTCTTCGCTTGGTGTTGATTAATCGTGACATACTTCTCTGTTAAATCCGCTAAACTTGGTAGATGAATATATAGAAATTGATCGACCTCATGCAATCTACCTGGTTCATTGACTATATCTTTAAACAGTACTTTTATCAAATGTAAAGTGTTATTACGATTCGCAATAGCCTTCATTTTTCCGGCACTATTCATGTTTCTTTCGACTTGAAGAATCTGTTTTTTTGCATTGTTCATTGTGTCTCTAAAAAACGTGATATCTTCATCGGATAAACCTTGTGATTTATAGAATGCTTCACGTTTATCGGAAACAGGTCTTAAGTCTTTCTTTTTCTTCGGTGTACCTTGTCTTTTTAGGAAAATAGCGTACAAACCAAAACCAACCACAATACCAAAAATTGCAGCAAATCGACTATCCACATTTAATACTCCAAGTATCCCAAAAACAAAAACGGCGGTAATAATTGTAAGAATTAATATAAATAGCTTATTGGATGTTTCTTTTTTCATAATGTCTCGACATCCTTTCCTTGTTCTCTATAACATTTTAACATAAATGGTCAAATTGTTACTCAGACTTTAGCACGATTTTCTTTAATAAGTGAAAATGATATCCTTATAGTGTTATAATAAATTAAATATGAGAGTGGGGGATATAAATGGAATTTGAAGAGAAAATTACAAGTGTAGAGACGATTCATGAAGGTGTTGTGACAACTTATCAGCTAGCAGAAGTAACTTTGCCAGATGGCAATAAAGCGCAACGTGAAATTGTTCGCCATAAATCGGCAGCAGCTGTGATCGCATTTACGGATGATTTGAAAATAATCCTCGTACGACAATATCGTGTAAGTATTGGAAAGACGACGTTAGAACTTCCAGCTGGATTGAAAGAAGCTGAGGACAATGATGGCCTGATTACCGCTAAAAGAGAACTAGAAGAAGAGACAGGGTTGCAGTCAGACAATTGGCGATTTGTGACTTCCTTCTATAGTACGCCAGGTTTCACAGATGAATTCCTTGAAATTTATGAAGCACACGGTGTAAATAAAGTAGAAGATCCACTCCCGAAAGATGATGATGAGTTTTTAGAAGTTGTGACGCTTGATTTTGAAGAGGCAATGGATGCTTATTCACGAGGCGAATTATGTGATTCAAAAACGGTTTTCGCACTCTTTTATTGGCAAATGCGTCGCCTAAAAGCAAACAAGAATGAATAGTAGATAGGTAGTTGATTTTTTATGAGTTCTAGGTTAGAGCGTAAAATGAATGAACGTAAAGTCGCCAAAGAAGAACGCAAAGATAAAATTAAATATTCACTTAAAGATCGGGTTGAAGAATTTAGACTGAATCGAGAAGGGAAAACAAATCGTAAACGATCAGATGTGCATTCAAGATATCGTAAGGTTGACCGTATGCTAACACTTTCGATTATTATTGTTTTAATTTTACTCGTGATTGTCTGGTTATATATATTATTTATTTAAGGAGAACCGTATGAAAATTGGATTATTAGTGGCAATGGAAGAAGAGCTAGCGCGTTTAAAAGAAGCAATTTCAACAGATGAGGTTCAAACAATTGCGAATCAAAAATTTTACGATGGGTTTATTTCAGATCAACCTGTAACGATTGTGCAGTCAGGGATTGGGAAAGTAAACGG
>CAMYQS010000191.1 GCA_947296835.1 uncultured Atopostipes sp. | reverse complement strand
GATGAGAAGTTGAATAATAGGTGGAGTGTGTTTTCATCTAAAGCTTTACAATTTCTATAAATAGGCTACAATTAATAAAAGATCGAACAAATACATCAGATGAAGGAATGAGGTGTAAGCAATGGAAATCGAACACATTAATGATGATACTATCCGTGTGCGCATTGAAACAGCAGATTTAGAAGCGCGAGGGTATACATTTTTAGATTTATTAGGGAATCAAAAGCATATTGAAACGTTCTTCTACAGCATTTTAGAAGAGGTGGATATTGATGAAGAATTCCAAGAGTCTGATGCTGTAACTTTTCAAATCATGCCTAACCGTAATGGTTTAGAATTGTTTATCAGTAAAAACATTGAAATGCACGATGACTTATTCTCGAACATGGATCTGAATGATTATGAAGAACCGCAGTCAGACAAAGAATTCCAACCATTTGATAAAAACAAGAAGTTTGGAAATACGGAAGAAAAAATAAACGAAGCAAAGAAAAATGATTCAGATAATTATAAAATTATGATTGAATTTAATTTCTTTGAAGAAATTATCGAATTGTCTCGATTCTTCCAAATTGAAACAGGCTTTTCTAGCCTATATCAATTTAATGAGAAATATTATTTAGAGTTGAGCTTCTTGAATGATGAGTTTTCGTTACGAACACCTCAAGAAGAAAAGGCCATCGTTTTAGAGTTTGGTGTTGAGAGTCAACTTTCAGCAGATATACTCATTGAACATGGTAAATTAATCATTGAGGACGTGGCATTAGAAACAGTCCGTCACTACTTTAAATAAAATTAAATAAACAGTACAAATCGCATGGTGTGGGCAGTCGCTCATACTATGCGGTTTTTCTTTTTAATTATTTCCAATTCATTTCGCGAAAATTGAGATTTTTCGCAAATTATATATATAGGGAGATAATTACGAGGAGGAAAAAACATGCTTATCGCGACAAACGAAAAGAACAATCAGATACTCGCAGACAAAGAGTTGAATAAATCTGAAATATACTACTGTCCATCTTGTCAAAGTCCCGTTCATTTGAAAGTAGGAACTGTCATGCGGGCCCATTTTGCACATTATCAAAAAGAAGCCTGCGACGTTTTTTCAGAAGGTGAAACGGAAGAACACATAATGGGAAAACAGCAACTCTTTGATTGGCTAGTGAATCTAGGTTATGAAGTTGAAATGGAAGCCTACTTACCGCAGTTGATGCAACGACCGGATTTATTGATGAAATGGGGGAAGAAAAAGATTGCGATTGAGTTTCAATGTAGTAGCATCTCGATAGAAAAGGTAAAAGAACGAACAGAAGGCTATTTAACTAATGGGTACAAAGTTATATGGGTACTAGGCGAGCAGTATGCTTACAAAAGAAAACAGACTGCATTCCAAAAAGCATGTTTAACAAATATCCAAGACCAACTCGTTTTATTCCATTACTCAGTATCCAAAAAACAATTAGAGTACCATTATGACTTTCAGTTGAAACAAAATCAAAAGATGCTAGAGGTTAAAGGGACACTTAAAACAAAAAATCCGTTGAAATTAAATCTAAAGAAGAAATCCAATCGATCAAATGTAGAAGTGAATATCGAAATGGAACATCAAAAGTTACAAAGACATCTTCAATACCCAAGTGCAAGTACTCAGGCATTTCTAAAGACCTTATATGAAAATAAAGAAACAATCATATCCATGCCAAAAGAATTGTATGAAACATTACCAACGGAATGGATGATTCAAAATTATTCATACGAGTGGAAATTACAATTTATACAGTGGTTAGAAGATCAGCGATCGAATACAGTCATTACATCTAAAAAGTTACATCGTTGGGCAGAGGAACTCAATTATTATGAAGTCCCTCAAATGTCCAAAAACCAAAAGCTACAGCCAATTTTGGAGTTCATTTATGTCTTGGTTCAATCAAATGTATTAAAACAAATCCGCTTTGATAAATGGGTGTTTGTACAACCTGCAAAACGATATAAGTACTTAGAAGAAAAAATGTAGATCTAATAATCACATTTCCTTAAATGGTTAATAAATGAGAAGAATTCATCGAAAACTAATCGCTAATACGGTTAACTCCACATTAACCTTTCCGATATAGGACAGGTCGCTTTTAAAACAAAAGTGAATAAAAATATGAAATGAATGAAATAGAAAAACTGTGGAGGAAATGATGTCATGTTTCAAGAAGAAGTGAATACAGAGAAAGTATCAAAAGAGACCGACAAGAAACAAAGCAAGAGTAGTATTGGTAAGAAGTTTATATTAGCCTTTTCGATTATTTTAATAACTGTTATCGCAGGGCTTTCTTATTTAATTATCTCAAATGCAAATGAATACGATGAAGATGCAGATAGAGAACTAGAGGCATCTATTACGATGCTGAATCATGAACTAGAAAAACAAATCTCAGATGCAGAAGCGTTAGCGAGTTATTTTTCTCAAGATCAGCGACTAGCAAATGCCTTATCAACAAACAACAGAGATGCTGTTATAGGACTTGTCGATCCAGTCTATACAGAATTTAGTGAAAAAATGGGGCTGTCTGTATTAGAAGTAGGAGATAAAAGAGGAAACGTAGTCTATCGAGGCCATAATCCAAGTGAATATGCAGATAATAAACGGCATCTAGATACCGTTTCTGAAGCACTAAAAAATAATGCAGTATCAGGGTTAGAAGTAGGAAGCTCAGGACTTGCCATTCGTGCATATGCTCCCATACTTTTAGGTGAACAAATAGTCGGTACGTTTCAAGCAGGATTCTCAGACGCTTTCTTCGAAAGCTATAAAGAATTATCTAATGCAAACGTTGCGGTTTATACACGTAACGGCCTAATTTATAGTACGGACGACCATGAGCAAAGTTTAGTTGGTGCTCAACGATCAGAAACAATGAGCCAATCCCTACAAGATGAATTGGTTGGAGTGTTCGAAGGAGAAGCAAGTTACGGTGAAACGGACGGTAGTCGCTACCATTTAATGCCGTTCTATAACCCATTAGACAGTACAATATTAGGTGCGTTTAAAATAACATATGATACTACAGCCTTTGAAGAAAAAATTACAGAAGAGATTATTAGTGGTGTTGTCTTAATAGTTATTATTTTAGCAACCTTTGGGGTGCTTTCAGTTTATATTTTTAAGTTCTTTGTCAGCCCAATCAAATTCTTAAGTCAAGAAATCCAATTCATTTCAAACTATGATTTAACAAGTGAAGCTATTCTTGAAAATGAAAAGTTATTAGAACAACAAGATGAAATTGGGGATATTGCAAATGCGGTCCTTATGATGAAAGATAAAATAACAGCATTAGTAGAAAATATCTCTATCAGTGCTGAAAGTGTATCAACTGCTTCAGAGGAATTGACAACGACTGCTTATCAGTCGAACCAAGCAAGTGAAGAAGTCGCCAAAACAATTGAAGAAATTGCGAATGGTGCTTCAGGTCAAGCTGAAGAT
>CAMYQS010000190.1 GCA_947296835.1 uncultured Atopostipes sp. | reverse complement strand
TAGATACCGTGCACCAAGTTCGCAGTCATTATTCTATATTAATTTTAATGTCTTCAGCCCATTATAGATTCCGTCGTCCTCAACATGCGTTGTCACATAATCCGCGACGTCTTTTAATTCCTGTCGGCCATTCCCCATTGCGACACCCGTACCAGCTGATTGAATCATTTCAACATCATTTAAACTATCACCAAAAGCAACCGTATCTGCCATCGTCAAACCCAGTTCACTTACCACGCGTTCCATCCCTGCCCCCTTGTGTGCACCTTTCATCAAGACTTCACTTAAATGCGGAGTAGCCCGTGTGAAATGAAGTTCGGGGAAGCGGTACTGGTAAAAAGCATCGTGCTTTTCTTCCGCATGAATAAAGGCAGATAGAATTTCTTCCTGTTCAAAACTTGTTCGTTTGAGTGGTTTTTCTGTCATTCGTTGGAAAAGTTCGATTGATACGTCATTTGGAAGATCCGTTAGATAAGTATAAACCAGTGTTAAGAAATCGGGGTCCATAATCATTTCACGCATGAACGTATTCCCAATCACATCATCTTCCGTCAATAGGAATGCACGTTGACTGTTTTCATATGTAGCGGCAATTAACTCTTCAATTGCATCCGTCGGTATCGGATTCACAAAAATCGGCTTGCCATTTAGCACGATATATTGTCCGTTTAAAGAAATGTAACTATCCAATTCAAGTTCTTTCACAATCGCTTCAAACATTTTTGGTGGTCGACCAGTTGCGATGATTGGTAAATGCCATTTGCTTTTAATTCATTGATGGCTTGTTTCGTTGATTGCGGTAAATGATTATTTTCCGTCACTAACGTCCCATCAATATCGAAAAAGACAATTTTTTGCATCCTTTCATCCCCTTTATAAAATTAGTTAATTAGAATAAAGATACCACATTTTCTAAAAAACGTCGTATGAAATGGTAACAATTCACTAAAAAACTCCACCTCAAACCATTTGCTTGAAGGCGGAGTTTTTGTCTATTCTTTTACTTAAGCAACTTCTGCGCTAGGTGCTAACATATTGACAGAGTCGACCCCGTCAATCGTCATCAACTCTTTTAATAGCCGCTGTTCGGATTCCGATGTGGTTTTAATTTCATAAACGACTTCAAATGAACCTCTAAGTAAGTTCTCTGCCTTTAATCGGGCCGTCTTCACACGACGTAGTACCGTGTCCGTAATGAGTGGTACGTTCGCTTCCCCACCACGGATAACCACTAACATGACACCTGTTTCTGACTTCACTTGGCTCGATAAAATTACGAACGCAGCCATCAACAGTGTACCGAGAATACCGATCGACCAGTTTGACGTGGCACTTGCTAAACCGATGCCCATCGCCCAGAAAACAAATCCAAGGTCACGTGGGTCTTTCGTATTGGTACGGAAACGAACAATCGATAATGACCCCATAATCCCTACTGATAAAGCAACGTTCGATTGAACAAGTTGCAACATTAACGTAATCATAAAGGCAATCATCACGAGTGTTACGTTGAATTTTTGATCATACATAATAGCGGAACGGCTTCGTTTAAATGCAAAATACATAATCGCAGATAACGCACTCGCATAAACTAAGGTAACCAGTACCATATTCAAACTAATGGGTGCCACACCTTGAATAGCCCCTATTTCCGTCATTGACTCTTGAACTGGTGATTGTTGAATTTCTACTAATACATCTTCCATCATCATCTTCTCCTCTAATTTCAATTAGTAATAATATTCTTCTAGTAATGAACGCGACGATCCAAACTTACTGACTGGACACTTTTGTAAATTAATCGCACTCAAAACATCTTGTAGTTGTGGTAATAAAAAGCGGTCAAACTTTACTTCTAAAATCGTTTTTGTAATCGGTAAAACTTGTATGTAATTTGGATTTTCATTAAATAAATCATTCTCCCAATTTGAGTATTGCAGTTCGTTGTCTAATGTAATACGTGTTGAAAAACTGGGATGCGTATATGCACGTCTTTTATATTCAACAGTCGATACCGGACGATACCCCATTGTTGTACAAATTTCGTATCCTAATTCGGCCGTTGGGTCATCATACTTTTTCAGTACTTCAAAGTTTCCATTCACCATTTCAATCGCATCTTCACGACTGACTAATACGGAATCTTTAATTTGACTGTGTGTCCATTTTTTCTTGATTTCAAACTTGGCCGTTTGATCCTGGGCACTATAGGCTCGAATCCGGATTCGTTTTACAAAGTCAAACTTCTGCATTTTTTCGTTATAATCTTGGTTGTCTAAGCCATCGAAATAGACACTACGTACACGATAGCCATCGTAACTTCCGTATGCATCGGGGACTAAAATTTTGTCCAATGCGGCAATGAGTTTCATGCGGTCTTCTAAATTGAGTAAAAATTTTAGTTCACTGCGCGATACGGTCAGTGCTTCTGGTGAAACTGTTTCTTGGTTAATCATTATCTATCCTCCTCGGTCATTCAATCCAATGATTGAGATATGATAGACTACGGCAAAGAGATTTTTGAACCGGGGTCGTTGTAAATACTATGTAAATTTCAACCGAATTTTGAGTTTTAAAAAAGCAGCTAACCATTGAGTTAGCCGCTCTCTATATCTTTTAATTTATTATTTAATCTTTTCACCATTTGTTTCAATAACTTCTTTATACCAGTCGAAAGAATCTTTTTTCGAACGTTCTAACGTTCCATTACCTTCATTATCACGGTCCACGTAAATCATACCGTAACGTTTTTTCATTTCACCCGTCGTGAAGGAAACAATATCGATGATACCCCATGGCGTATACCCCATCAATTCAACACCATCATAATCAACTGCTTTAATCATTTCACGAATATGATTATTTAGATATTGAATACGTTCTGGATCATGGATGCTGCCATCTTCTTCAACCGTATCGACTGCACCAAAACCATTTTCGACAATGAATAATGGAATTTGGTATCTGTCCCATAGACGGTTCATAATATAACGTAAACCAACTGGGTCAATTGACCAGTCCCAGTCACTTGCGGTGATGAATGGATTATCTACTTGATAAGGAATCTTACCATGTACGTTTGCACTATCGTCTTGCTCTTTCCTATCAATGTCAATCGTACTCGACATGTAGTAACTAAATCCTATATAGTCTACTGTTCCTTCCGCTAAAATCTCCGCATCACCTTCTAAGATTGGAACAGTTAAGTTCTCACGCTCAAATTCCTTCAAGGCATAGTTCGGGTATTCTCCACGGACCTGAACATCTGGGAAGAAGTAACGTAAACGCATCATCTCTTCTGCTAACATCACGTTATCTGGGTTTGAGTTCGCTGGATAAATTGGAATATGCGAAATCATATTTCCAATAACAAAATCAGGGTTGATTTCTTTCCCTTTTTTCACAGCCAATGCACTCGCAAGTAACGTGTGGTGAGCTGCAGTGTACATAACCTGACTCATATACACATGTGCCGCTGCCGACGACT
>CAMYQS010000189.1 GCA_947296835.1 uncultured Atopostipes sp. | reverse complement strand
GTATGGGGACGGTACTGCTCGAGGAACAGGGCCAAATAAAGTGCCGCCGTCTGTGTTAAACATTACGCCATCTAGCCAAGTAAAAGTCATATCATGAAATGTGTATCGGTCCATAGTTCGAATGCTCCTTTAGTTAAGTTTGTATACGCTATCATTATCTCGGATAAGACAGATATTATCAAATTTGTTGTAATCGATGATATAATGCGCGGATTTCACAATTACTTGGTATGATAGTTGTATGTACTGAAGGGCACTTATTATAGGGAAGAGGTAAAAATTTGTTAGGCATTTTATATAAAGCGTGTATTTTAGTCTTGGTTATTGTATTAGGCTATATTTTAAAGTCAGTTGGTCTCTTTTCTAAAGACAGAGATTTTGTCACAATATCGAACATTGTTTTATATATTACCTTACCAGCAGCGCTAATAAATAATCTAAATGGCTTACGATTTCCATATTATTTACTTATACTTTCTGTTTTTGGTTTTCTATGTAATTGGATGTATATTTTCTTAGCTAAAAAATTTGGAAAAGATAAAGAAGGTAAAAGTTTTATGATGTTGAATATCAATGGTTACAATATTGGTAATTTCTCGCTACCTTTTATATCTTTCTTTTTAGAAGGGATTCCCATCCTGGCGATTAGTTTATTTGATGCAGGAAGTTCCATCATGGTCCTTGGTGGAAACTATGCCATGGCTGAGGGGACCAAAAATGGGGATACGAAATTTAACGTGAGAGATTTATTCAAAAAAATTATGGAATCTCCACCAATCATTGTTTATGTCATAATGGTTGTTTTATCGATGGCGTCTGTCAATTTACCAACAGCGATAATGGACTTAGCAGGGATTGTTGGTGGAGCGAATACGTTTTTGTCGATGTTTATGATTGGGATTGCTCTTGAATTGAATTTCGGCCGTGAGAATGTAGCGAAGCTAATTAAGTTTTCAGCTCTTCGTTATTTACCAGCGTCAGCTTTAGGTGTTATCATTTCATTCCTTCCAGGTATTCCGGTAGCGATTAAATACGCACTAACGTTAGTCTTATTTGCACCTGTTTCAGGATCAGCTACGATTTTTACTGAAAGAATAGACAATGATGTCGAGCTATCAGCTCAATTTAACTCACTATCAATCATTCTTTCAGTCATAATAATGAGCTCGTACTTAATCTACCTAGGCCTTTAATCTAAAGAATCAAATGATGAGAATGAAAAGCTACAATTAGCATGAATTAACTTTCATTTAATGCTAAACTAATAGGTACATTTAAGAAGGAGGTGTCTATATGAAAAAGGATCTACTGTTTGTAGATGGTTATAATATGATTGGCGGTTGGCCACATCTAGCCAGACTACATAGAAATGATCAACTCGCTATTGCTCGTGATGAGTTACTACATGAATTGAGTGAGTTTGCTAAGTATGAAGATATAGAGATACGTGTTGTGTTTGATGCACAATTTGTACCAGGTATTCAAAAGCAATATACACGGTATAATCTGACGGTTATCTTTACAAAGGAAGATGAAACGGCAGATAGTTATATTGAAAAAGCAGTTGGGGAAGAAAATCTACATACGACGAATGTTATTGTCGCTACATCTGACTTAGCCGAACAGTGGTTAGTATTTCAGCGAGGCGCCTCAAGGAAGTCTGCGCGAGATCTCTATAAAGAAGTACACTTTACTAAAAACAAAATTAGAGTAGATACACATGAATATAATATAAGGAACAATAGACGCAACTCACCATTAAGTGATGAACAAGAGTTACAGTTAAGAATGTATT
This sequence comes from uncultured Atopostipes sp., assembly GCA_947296835.1. GTDB lineage: Bacteria > Bacillota > Bacilli > Lactobacillales > Carnobacteriaceae_A > Atopostipes. Next base: position 1,694 of record CAMYQS010000189.1, on the reverse strand, counting down.
TAGAGGACTTACAGCAAAAATAAGCTGTAGGTCTTTTTTTTTCAATAGGACTAAACTAAAGCACACATATTTTGATAAATATGCATATTTGTATATCAATTCTAGTTCTTTTGTGGCATCATATATGTGATAGGATACACAAGAGGGGGATGTACCACTTAAAAGGGGAATTTTGTATTGGCAGCAGAAAGAATTGATTTACCTGAAGATTTCGATTTTTCGAATTTTTTCAATTTACCCGAATACCTTGTTCGAATCATTCAACAGCTAAATGACGATCCATTTAGTAGACTAATCGAGATATGTGCTCCTGTTACTATGAGCCTCGTTAGCAAGTATTTCATCACCGGATATGAGCCGGATGATATAATGCAAGAAGCAAGATGGGCATTATTGAAATCAGCTAAAACGTTCAATACGGAAGAAGGCATGGAGTTCTTACGATATTACCATATGACTTTAACGAATCATCTTAATATGTTGGTGCGAAGTGAACATGCGAATAAGCGCAAAGTAAATATAATGGCTAATTCGCTGGATGAGATAATGGAGAATGCCGGAGACTATGTTCAAGGCAATTCATGTATCTTAACACACCCGGAGAATGTGTTTGTTGCAAAAGAGGCGTTTGAAGAATACTTAAGTGAATTATCACCTTTTGAGAGAAAAGTATTCAAGAAGATTATTGAAGGTTTGCCTCTTGCACAAATTGCAGTCCAAATGAACAGCACCAAAACGCAGGTTAAAAATGCCTGGTACAGATGTGGTATAAAGTACAAAAAGAAGATGAAATAGTTCTACATATCAAACACTAGTGGTAGAATATGAATCCTATCAAGCCTGACTCTCGAAGAGTTAGGCTCTTTTCATTCCTGATAGAAGGAATTTCTGCGTATAATAGAGATAGTATATAGAAGAGGCGGTTGTTAGTGTTGGAAACTTTTGAAGATTTTTTAGAAACGATGGGAGAACCTGATCACAAGGATAAAATGGAAGCTATTCTAAATTGGGTTCAAGAAAACTATCCGAAATTAGAAACGCGTATTGCGTGGAACCAACCGATGTTTGTCGATCACGGTACATTCATTATGGGGTTTAGTCATTCGAAAAATCATATAGCTATGTCCCCGGAAGGAAAAGCAATAAAAGAATATGCTACTCATATAGAAGAAGCGGGTTTAAGTTATACGGATAATATCATTCGTATCAAATGGGGAGATCCTATTCCTTATAACCTCATTAAGATGTTAATTGATTATAATATTGAAGACAAACAAAATTATACAAAATTCTGGCGATAAGCTTAAGAAAAAGAACTACTGTATGTGAGTAGTTCTTTTTAATATAGAGAATCGGAACTGAAACATTGATGCTAAGGCATTTGAAAATAAAAGTATACAATATTGAAATTAAGGGTTGTTTTTTAGAAAGACTCATGTATAATTATAAGTCGATGCAGGGGTTGCAAACTTTGTTTTTGTCCCCCACATTGCTAACATTATTGAAATGTTGATTCTGTAACATTTGTAATAAAATTTACAAAAAGTTCGAAAAAGAGTTGACAATCAAAACGAACGATGTTAAGATATGTCTTGTGCTCAGGGAGATAAATACAACTTCCCGAAACACGAAATTAAATAATTGATCTTTGAAAACTGAACAAAGTAATACAACCAAAATGTGCAGGGGTCTTC
>CAMYQS010000188.1 GCA_947296835.1 uncultured Atopostipes sp. | reverse complement strand
ATGGCTCGGAGATGTGTATAAGAGACAGATCAACAGAAACAGTTTTCTTCTCACCATATTTACGGACAGATAGTTTGTTTTCTTCAATTTCACTATCACCGATTACGATTTGGTAAGGAACTTTTTGAGTTTGGGCTTCACGAATCTTGTAACCCATCTTCTCGTTACGTAAGTCTGATTCAACGCGTAGACCTTTAGATTTCATTTCACGCACTAAAGCCACTACTTCGTCACCGTGTGCTTCTTCGTTAACCGGAATGACTACTGCTTGAACAGGAGCTAACCAAGTCGGGAACGCACCTTTATAACGTTCAATTAGGTAAGCGACGAAACGCTCCATCGTTGATACGATTCCACGGTGAATAACAACTGGACGGTGGTCGTCTTTACCATCTTCACCAACATACGTTAAGTCAAAACGTTCTGGTAATAAGAAGTCTAATTGAACAGTTGATAATGTTTCTTCGTTTCCAAGGGCAGTTTTTACTTGAACGTCAACTTTCGGTCCGTAAAACGCTGCTTCCCCTTCTGCTTCAACATAATCTAATTCCAATTCATCCATTGCTTCTTTTAACATTGCTTCTGCGTTTTCCCACATTGCATCGTCATCAAAATACTTTTCAGTATCTTGTGGATCACGGTAGCTTAAGCGGAAGTGGAAGTCTTCAATTTCAAAGTCTTTGTACACTTCTAATAGTAAATGCATGACGCGGTTAAATTCTTCTTTAATTTGATCCGGACGCACGAATACGTGCGCATCGTTAAGTGTCATTTCACGAACACGTTGTAATCCTGAAAGAGCGCCAGATTTTTCGTAACGGTGCATCATACCTAATTCCGCAATACGGATTGGTAGCTCACGGTACGAGTGTGTGTCGTTTTTATAAATTAACATGTGGTGTGGACAGTTCATCGGACGTAATACTAATTCTTCACCGTCACCCATATCCATTGGTGGGAACATGTCCTCATGGTAGTGGTCCCAGTGTCCAGATGTTTTGTATAATTCTGTGTCAGCCATGATTGGTGTATATACGTGATCGTATCCTAAGCTAACTTCTTTATCTACAATATAACGCTCGATTGTACGACGGATTGTCGCACCTTTTGGTAACCAGAATGGTAGTCCTTGACCAGCTTGTTGGTCAACCATAAAGATATCTAGCTCTTTACCTAATTTACGGTGGTCGCGTTCTTTCGCTTCTTCACGCATTTTAACGTATGCTTTTAAGTCTTTTTTGTTGAAAAATGCTGTACCGTAAACTCGTTGCATCATTTTATTGTCTGAATTTCCACGCCAGTATGCACCCGCAAGGTTCATCAGTTTGAACACTTGTAATTTACCCGTTGACTCAACGTGAATACCACGACATAAGTCCGTGAATTCACCTTGTGAGTAGATTGAAATAATGTCATCTTCTGGTAAGTCAGTAATTAGTTCTACTTTGTATGGATCATCCTGGAAGATCTCTAGCGCTTCTTCACGTGAAACTTCACGACGTTCGAAAGGATAGTTTGCTTTCACAATTTCCATCATTTCTTTTTCAACTGCTGGTAATTCTTCTTCCGTTAGTTGAACGTCCATATCTGTATCATAGTAAAATCCGTTCTCAATTGTTGGTCCTACACCAAATTTAACGTCTGGGTGTAGACGCTTGATTGCTTGCGCCATAACGTGAGCGGCTGAGTGACGAAGAATTTCTAATGCTTCCTTATCATCTTTTGTAATAATTTCGATGTTTCCATCTACTTCTAGTGGACGAGTGTAATCGACTAATTCTCCGTTGTAACGTGCGGCAATACCCGCTTTTTGTAAACTTTTCCCGATTGATCCTGCCACATCTTTCGCTGTTGCGTCAACTGGAAATTCTTTGACGGATCCATCTGGTAACGATACTTTAATATCTGCCATTTTCTTATCTCCTTCTTCTTCATAAAATACAAAAATCCCATTAGGTTTAACTGAAATTACATTCAATCAAAACTAATGGGACGTCTAAGTCTACGTGGTTCCACCCAACTTTAATGAAATGGGTATACTGACCCCTATTCATTCTCGTGTACTTTGGTAACGCTAAGTGGGCGGTTGATTTATTTCATCAACTCTCGAAAGTGGTCAGTGAAGGTTTATTTTAGAAAACTCTCATCTAATGTTTTCTTTTCTGTAAAACAAGTACGCTTCAAAGGTGTCTTTCTCAATGAGTTATCTCTATTCCTGATAGTAATAAGATACCATTTTATAAAATTTCATGCAACCAGATTTCTCTAAATATAAAATATTTTCAACTATTTTCGCGAAAATAAGATTTTTTCGCAAATTATATATATAGGGGGTAATTTAGATGACACATATTTTATATACCGATAAGCAGAAAAACGAAAATTTATATCCGACTCGACGTGAGGTTTTAAAAGAATTGAATAAGCGAGGTGGTCTGGACCAAAATTTAACAGATGAATATAAACGATTAGAAACCGGCTACAAAGGTGAACAACTCGTCTATAACTATATTAAAGAGTTCGGCCAAAGCCACTGGACTGTCATGCCAAATGTCTGGCTAGATTATTATGGCGAATTTGAAATCGACTTACTATTGATTACTAACAATCATATCTACACATTTGAGATTAAACATTTTTCAGGTGTATACGAGTTCGAAAATAATCAATGTATACGTAATGGACAAAAGATTGGCCACAACGCAATTAGCCAAGCTCAAAAATCATTTATTAATGTACAAAATTTATTTAAGCGAAATAGAATTAAACAACACGTACATGGAGCTGTTATATTTACTGGTGAGCACTTTGACGTAAAAATTCACGATGAAGTAGACGGACTAAATATACTAATGATTAACCAGCTACGTGAATATATCTGGCAGATCGCAAATACAGAAAGACAAAATTCATATAAAAATACAGACGAGTACGAGATCCTTGATTTACTCAATCAGCATGCAGCCACTAACCCATTTCAAGCTAATAAAATCACCCCAGAAATTGATAACCGGATGAATAAAGGCATAATATGCAGTAACTGTTACACACCAAATATTTATACTTTAAAAAGCTATTTAGAATGTAGCTGTGGTATGTCAGAACCACGTGAAAATGCCATCATCCGAACAATCTGTGAATATGGCATCATCCATTTTGATAAAAATCTAACCACTTACGCCATCTTAGCTTTTTTTGACAACGAAATAGATCGTCGAACAGCTATTAGACACCTCAAAAAATATTTTAAACAAATTGGTACAGGAAAAGGAACACAATACGAAAATATTCGGCAATCATTCTGGGCTGCCTACAATAATTTCGGATTAAAACGAGCCAGATATTACCGCTGTTAAGTTTAATGGTACATTGTTGCGGTTATAGTCATATATAATTGGTTTTCATGACATTATTTCAAAACTATAGTCCAGTAAATAATTCTACTGCGGCACGATATCAAAATGAGGTCATGTATAATTTTCTACTGCGGCACGATATCAAAATGAGGTCA
>CAMYQS010000187.1 GCA_947296835.1 uncultured Atopostipes sp. | reverse complement strand
ATTATTAAAATTATCTACTACGTTAGATTCACATAATGAATTGGCAGACCGTGCAATGGACTCTGACGACATCGAAAAAGAACGCGGAATTACTATTCTATCTAAGAATACCGCTGTAAACTATAAAGATTCAATTATCAATATCCTAGACACACCAGGTCACGCGGACTTCGGTGGAGAAGTTGAACGTATCATGAAGATGGTAGATGGAGTTGTTTTAGTTGTTGACTCAGCTGAAGGTCCAATGCCACAAACTCGTTTCGTACTACAAAAAGCTTTAGAACAAAACATTAAACCAGTCGTTGTAGTAAATAAAATCGACAAACCTTCTGCACAACCTGAAGTTGTTGTAGACCAGGTATTAGACTTATTTATCGAACTGGATGCAGATGAAAGCCAATTGGATTTCCCGGTTGTATATGCATCAGCAATTAATGGAACAAGTAGCTACTCAGATGACCCAGCGGACCAAGAAGAATCATTTGATCCCATTTTTGAGACTATTCTAAAAGAAATTCCAGCACCAGTTGATAATAGTGACGAACCTTTACAGTTCCAAGTATCACTATTAGACTACAACGATTACGTTGGACGTGTTGGTATTGGGCGTGTTTTCCGAGGACAAATTAAAGTCGGAGATAGCGTTGCATTAAATAAATTAGACGGATCAGTTAAAAACTTCCGCGTAACAAAATTATTTGGTTTCTTTGGTTTAGAAAGAAGAGAAATTGATTCTGCAAAAGCTGGAGATCTTGTTGCTATTTCAGGTCTTGAAGATATCTTTGTTGGAGAAACAGTTACACCAACGGATCATTTAGATCCACTACCTGTCTTACACATTGATGAGCCAACGTTACAAATGACTTTCTTAGTTAACAATTCACCTTTCGCAGGACGCGAAGGTAAATGGGTTACAGCAAGTAAAATTGCTGAACGTTTAGAGATGCAACTTCAAACAGACGTTTCTTTAAAAGTAGAACCAACTGATGCACCAGATGCATGGACTGTTTCTGGACGTGGAGAGCTTCACTTATCAGTTTTAATTGAGAACATGCGTCGTGAAGGTTTTGAGTTACAAGTTTCTAGACCAAAAGTTATTACTCGTGAAATTGATGGCGTATTGTCTGAACCTTTTGAAACGGTACAAATTGATACACCTGAAGAATACATGGGAGCTGTTATCGAACGCTTGAGCTTACGTAAAGCAGTTATGACAGAGATGGAAAACCCAGGGAATGGACAGGTTCGTCTATTCTTCTCTGCACCGTCTCGTGGACTAATTGGGTTCACAAACGAATTCCTATCCATTACACATGGATATGGAATCATGAACCACTCATTTAGCGATTACCAACCAGCGATTAAAGAAGAAATTTCTGGACGTCGTAACGGATCACTTTCATCAACAGATACTGGTAAAGTAACGACATACAGTATCATGAACTTAGAAGACCGTGGAACAATCTTTGTTGAGCCAGGTACAGATGTTTATGAAGGTATGATTGTTGGAGAAAACAACCGCGAAGGCGATTTAGCTATCAACTTAACAAAACAAAAACAAAAAACGAACGTACGATCAGCAAACAAAGACCAAACAAGTGTGATTAAAGAACCTAAACTTCTTACACTTGAAGAATCTTTAAACTTTATCGCAGATGATGAATACTGTGAAGTTACACCTGAATCAATTCGTTTAAGAAAAATTATCTTAGATTCAAACGCACGTGCTAAAGCAAATAAAAACAAGAGCAAATAAGACAAAATAAATATGTGCGCTGGGTATTAGAAGGAAAGGGAGGGATAACATATGAATAATGACGTATTACATGATTCTGCGACTAAGCTTTTATATGATGAAGCGAAGAGTATCTTACAAATACTGAAAAATCAAGAAACCCTCTGTTTATCTTGCCCCATCTATGAAGAAATAATCGATACAAAAATGTACGGTTTTTCTGAAAAAGTTAATTTTGCGATTGAGTTGGGTGTTGTGGATGAGGAACAAGGGACACAATTACTCAGTAAGCTAGAGCGCGACATTAGTATGATTTATGATAAGTTTTCTAAAAAGTAAGAAAACTCGTTGATTGCTAAGTCTGAAAGGCGATGACAGAAGCGAAGTTGTGCTTATGCGTAGAGGATTATATGTAAACTATCATAACTAAATAATTATATAAAATCTCTTGGTAGATAATCAGGTCTTCGATTTAAAGACTTGGTCATTTTTCCAAGAGATTTTTGTTTTATTTTGTTATAATTGATGAAAGACTATTTTCTAGAAATGAGGGACAAACATGGCGGAACAAAAAAATATAAATACAGAATCAGATTTTGAGAATCGTACAGGGTTAGTTGTATGGTTAAATTCAAAACGTAATGTAAAACGCCTAATGAACTTTGGTGTATTGCATTATGTATCTAGCAAAATGGATTACGCATTATTATATGTTGATGCGAAAGATTTAGATTCAACACTCGGGCGTTTAAAGAAAGAAAACTACGTTAAAAAAGTAGAAGTTTCATTACTAAGAGATCTACCAAGTACTTATGATGATGTGTTAACAGAAATGCAGCAAGAAATTGATGAGAAAAAACGTAAAAAAGAATTAGAAACGTTCTCTAAAGGTGCGCGTTTTAACGAGTTTGAATATTAAGGAGATTATATGCGAATTATTTCAGGAACTTACGGGGGTCGTCCGTTAAAAAGCCTACCTGGTGATAATACGAGACCTACCGGAGACAAGTTAAAAGAAACGTTGTTTAATATTATTGGTCCTTATTTCAGAGGGGGAAGAGTCCTTGATTTATACGCTGGTAGTGGTGCTTTAGGCATCGAAGCTGTTTCACGCGGGATAGAAGAGGCTGTTTTAGTGGATACGAATCGAGAAGCGCAAGCTATCATCCGTGAGAACATCCAGATGACGAAGGAAGAGGAGAAATTCGAGCTCTTAACCGTTCCAGCTACGGTTGCCTTGGACACACTAGCGAACCGTCGCGATCAGTTTAAACTAGTATTCCTGGACCCACCGTATGCGAAACAAACCATTGAAGAAGATATTCAAAAATTAATCGATAAAAACTTGCTAACCGATATCGCGATGATCGTTTGTGAAACGGGTAGTGACGTTGAATTACCAGAAATGATCGGTGAAGTATCGATTTGGCAACACAAGCGATACGGGAAAACAACCTTAACTATTTATTTACGAGGAGATATCACATGACGAAAGCAATTTACGCAGGGAGTTTTGACCCATTCACAATGGGCCATTTAAATATTTTAAACCGCTCAGCAAAAATATTTGATGAAGTAATTCTAGCGATTGGGACTAACACTTCAAAACGAGCATTATTTACACCAGAAGAGAAAGTAGAGATGATTAACGAAGTCATTAAGGAATCGTCTTATGACAACGTGAGCGTAATTTTGCATACGGATGGCTTAATCGTAGATCTAGCGAAAGCTGAAGGTGCAGAAGTGATGGTTCGAGGTATTCGTTCATTAACGGATATGGAA
>CAMYQS010000186.1 GCA_947296835.1 uncultured Atopostipes sp. | reverse complement strand
GTTTCTAGTAACCCATCATGTGAGCCAAGTCCGACTTGGTTCCCCGCGTCCATGACCAATATTTGATCCGCATTTTCTAAACTGCGTGTTCTTTGCGAAACCATAATTAACGTGCGGTCACTATATTTTTCGGTTAATGTATTGAGTAGATTTGCCTCTGTTAAATAGTCGAGAGCGGACGTCGCATCGTCGAAAATTAAAATCTCACTTGGCTTCAGTAAAGCACGTGCAATCGTTAGCCGTTGACGTTGTCCTCCAGAGAAGTTTCGCCCAAATGCTGCAACTGGCGCATCAAGTCCTTTGTCTAAATTCTTAACGAAGCCGATTGCTTGGGCATCCGCTAATGCGTCCCACATTTCATCATCCGTCGCATCCGCTTTTGAAGTGAGTAAGTTCGAACGAATTGTTCCTTTAAATAAAGCAACTTTTCCTGAAACGACACTAATTTCATCACGTAATTGTCGGCGAGAATGAATCGACATTAACTCTTCGCTATAAACAATTTCGCCAGCGGTCGGTAAATAAATACTTTCAATCAAGTGTAAAATAGTTGATTTCCCTGAACCTGTACCACCGATAATTCCAAAACGTTTACCACGATTCACTTGGAACGTAATATCGTTTAGAACATTTTTCTCTGATGTCGGGTATTTAAAATCAACGGCGTTAAAAGCGAAAGCCAATCCAGGCGTATCGGCTGAAACGGGTTCGTGTTCTTTTTTCATTTCACCCGTCACGACGTTTGAAATCTGGTCCGATTCTGATTTATAATTCAGGATCATCGCCACACGCTTCCCACTAATCCATCCGCGATTTAGACGAATCACTTGTAATACTAGTTTCGTCAGCTCCACTAGAATTGCCAGGAGATAGTTCACAAGCGCTACAATTTCACCTTGCGTTAACGTGCCTTCATAAACAAAAGTCGCACCATTCCAAATCAATAGAATCAGGGTAACGTTTACCACCACAAAAGTTAATGGCGTCGTCAGTACCGTAATATTTCCCGTACGAATCAGCTTATCTGTCAGTTTTTCATTAATCGTATTGAACTCTTTTTGTTCACGTTTCTCTTGGTTGAACGCTCGAATCACACGAATCCCCTGCATTTGTTCACGCGTATGTGTCACTAAACGGTCAAAGGTATTTCGAATGTCATTTTGAAAAGGTGATGTCAGTGCAATGATTCCAGCGATAATTAACGCCAGTATAACCGTCATCCACACAAAATAACTGGTAGTCCGCATATCAATTTGCATCGCCATGAATAACGAACCGGCCACAATAAAGGGCGATCGTAAGAACAGACGGAAAAAGATATTTAAAGCGCCTTGAATTTGGAACGTATCGCTCGTAATGCGGTTCACTAAACTCCCTGGCGTGAAATGATCCACAGCCGATTGACTCAGTGACAGGACATTTTTATATAAATCATCCGTTAAATTTTTCGTAAATCCAATGGCAGATCGAGCCGAGAAAAATTGAGCAGTAAGCGAAAATCCTAAACTCACAATGGCAACTAAAAACATCAATCCGACGTAATAGAGTAACGAACTTCGATCTCCAGTCGGTATCACTTCATCGATAATTTTTACAACAATCAACGGAACGGTCAGCTCCATCAATGCCTCTGCTAACTTACCTAATGGCGCTAGCACGCTCATCAGACGATAGCCTTTAAAATATTTTAGTAACGTCTTCATTAACCTACTCCTAGTCTAATTTTCTGTTCGTTCATCATAACATAATCGCTTACCCTTGAAAAATTTTGAATTCCATTTACACTGAAATGACAACTAGAATAAATGGGAGGTTTTTTGGATGAAATGGAAAATACTCGAACACTGTGGAAACTCACCGAAAAATAAAATGCTTGTCGATTGGATTGTTACTTTAGTCGACCAAGAGGATGAAATGACTTTTGTGACAGAAGACTCTGTTATTATTTATAAAGGTGTGTCTAGCCTTCTACTCAATTTTGAAATACCTGCTGAAATGGATGAGATACATATCATAGAATCCATTACCCACGGACGCATCGGTGCTGTGTTGGGAAAAGCCGTTACAGATAGCCGCGAATATCCTTTTTCATTATTCTTTGAATTCTCATTAGGAAAACAACCTAAAATTAAATCCGTAGAATGTATCGTGGATCGCGCTTAAGTGCTCGTTACCTGTTTCTTATAGTATTTAATTTGATGAAGAAATAAAAAAACTTAAATTTGATTTAGTTATCTTATTCCTGAAATAAAAAAAGATATCGTTATTTAGTTTTCTTATTCCTGAAATAAAAAAAGATATCGCAATTTAGTTATCTTATTCCTGAAATAAAAAAAATATCGCAATTTAGTTATCTTATTCCTGAAAATTAAACAATTACAGACAAAAAAGACTTCCGCTCTGGGAAGTCTTTTTATTTAACTCTATTTAATTAGCGCATGGTTACGAATTCTTCTGCTGCTGTTGGGTGGATAGCTACTGTGTCATCAAAGTCTGCTTTTGTTGCGCCCATTTTAATTGGCACTGCAAATCCTTGTGTCATTTCATCCATACCTGCTCCGATTCCATGTAGTCCAACAACCACTTCATCTTCGCCTTGAACAACTAGCTTGAAGTATGCACGTTGGCGGTTATCTGTAATCGCTGTGTGCATTGATGAAAAGACGTTCGTGTAAACTTTTATGTAATCTTTTCCGTATTGTTCCACTGCCTCATCTTCCGTTAAGCCTACTGTACCAATTGGCGGCTCTGTAAAGACAACTGTTGGAATGTTTGTGTAATCTAAGAATAGATTTTCTTTACCGTTAAATAATCTTTCAGATAAACGACGACCTGCCGCAATCGCAACGGGTGTCAAGTTCAATTTACCTAATACATCTCCAACTGCATAAATATTATCAGCAGAAGTGTTTTGGAATTTGTCTACTTTAATATGACCATTATCTGTTAGCTCAACGCCAACTTCTTCTAAGTTGATATTCTCAACGTTTGGCGCACGACCTGTAGCCCATAGAACTAAGTCTGTTTCATGTGTTGTTCCATCTTGGAAATGAAGAATGTATTTGTCTCCAGCTTTTTCAACTTTTGTGATCGATGTATTTGTATGAATCGTATCTGCGAATCCTTCACGTTCTGCGATTTCCATGTAACCATCTTTAATGATTGGATCAAATGAATGCATAACAGAAGATAAGAATTCAAATAGATGCGTCTCTACACCAAACGTACGTAGTAAACCACTAATCTCTACCCCGATGTAGCCTCCACCGATAATCGCTACACTTTCAGGTAATTCTTCTAAATCGAAGAAGCCATCTGAATCGATTCCATATTCTGCACCTGGAATATCTAAGCGTTTTGGACGACCACCTGTCGCAATTAGGATGTGATCTGCTGTGTAGGTTTCACCGTTAACGTCAATCGTATTCTTATCCACAAATTTACCGTAACCTTTAATTAGCTCAACTTTGTTGCTGTCTAACCCTCTTTGGTAAGCTGTGTGTAAGAAGTTGATATAGTCGTCACGGTTCTGTTTTAATT
>CAMYQS010000185.1 GCA_947296835.1 uncultured Atopostipes sp. | reverse complement strand
GGCGTACCTAGGTCAAGTGCTTCTTGCGAAGTCCATTTACCTGTTCCTTTGTTTCCTGCACGGTCTAAGATAATGTCAATGACATGCTTCCCAGTTGATGGATCGATTTTCGTTAAAGCATCCGCTGTTAACTCAATTAAGAAACTATCTAATTCGCCTTCGTTCCACTCTTTGAAGATTGCAGCAATTTCATCGTTAGAAAGATCGAGTAAATCACGCATGATGTGGTAAGACTCAGCGATTAATTGCATATCACCGTATTCAATACCGTTATGCACCATTTTTACGTAGTGTCCTGAACCATTTGGTCCAATATACGTCACACATGGTTCACCATCAGCAGGAGCTTTCGCTGAAATTTGTTCTAAAATAGGTGCGACTAATTCATAAGCTTCTTTTTGTCCACCCGGCATGATTGAAGGTCCTAATAATGCACCCTCTTCTCCACCAGATACACCTGTACCGATGAAGTTTACACCTGACTCAGCTAATTCGTCATTACGGCGCATAGTGTCTTTGTAGTACGTATTTCCACCATCTACTAAGATATCACCTTTGTCTAAGAAAGGTAGTACTTGTTGGATAACAGCATCTGTCCCTGCACCCGCTTGAACCATTAAAACAATTTTTCTTGGTTTTTCTAAAGAATCGACAAATTCTTCGATTGTCGTTTGTAAATGTAAATCTTTATCTGGATTCTCTTGGATAACTTCCTCCGTTTTAGCAGTCGTACGGTTATAAATTGAAACAGAGTAACCTCGGCTCTCAATATTTAGAGCTAAGTTTTTACCCATAACAGCCATACCAATTACACCAATTTGTTGTTTACTCAAATTATTCTCTCCTTTGTTATTATTGTACATCTAAATAATAGCAAATAAATTACTAAATAAAAAGAAATCTCATTATTTCTTGACAAGTTTTAAACGACCACTTACAATTCCATATAAGTAAAGGTGGTTAGTATGTCAAAAAATAACACAAAAAATAAATTTGCAAAAACAATTATTATTTTAGTCGTCATCGCTATGGTTTTACCACTGATAGCTGGATTACTAGCATTATAATCATATTAAAGCAGTAAGGGATTGTTATAGTCTCTTACTGCTTTTCTCTTTCTACACATTACTTCTTAATTCTTCCGCTGCTTGTAGAGCAGCATTTGTAATCTGGTTTCCAGACAACATACGAGCAATTTCTTCTACTCGCTCTTCTTCGGTTAGAATCACTGCTGCTGTAGATGTACGATCTTCGATGATTGCCTTCTTAACATATAGATGATTATCTGCAGTGGCGGCTACTTGTGGCAAGTGCGTGATACACAATACTTGTGAATATTCAGAAATTGAATGAATTTTTTCAGCAATTGCTTGTGCCACTCGGCCACTAACTCCAGTATCGATTTCATCAAATATAATACTTGTGATCCCTTGTGATTTAGCAAATATCGTCTTAATCGCAAGCATCATTCTAGATAACTCTCCGCCAGAGGCAATTTTAGTCAACTGCTTTTCAGGTTCTCCAGGATTCGTTGAAATGAAGAACTCAATATCATCCAGCCCATATCTATTTGCGGATTGAATGGATAAATCATCGATTGCGTGTTTAAACCGCACATTGAATAATACTTTATCCATGTATAACTCTTTAAGTTGTTCTTGAATATCTTTTTCAAGTAACTTCGCTATTTTTCTCCGCGCTTCTGATAATAGTCTACCTTTTTCTTGTAAGCTCTTCTCAAGACGCGCTATTTTTTCAGATAGTTCTGTTTTTGATTCAGAATTATTTTCAATTGTATTCAGCTCTTCAATCGATGTTTCATAATATTCCAATATTTCAGGAATCGATGCACCATATTTACGTTTTAACTGCTGAATCAGGTTTAGGCGACTCGCAATCTCATTTAATCGCTCTTCATCAAATTCCTGTCGGTCCAATTCATGGTAAATTTCACTTGCTACTTCTTGTAATTCATAAAAAGCGTTATTTAAAGTCGATGAAATAGCCGCTAAGTTTTGATCAACATCTGCGACACTCTCCATCGCATCCATTGCTTTACCTGTAAGTTCTAATGCATTGGGTTCTATCTCTTGTAACACTTGATAGCTAGTCGTTAAAGCTGTCGTAATGGTTTGGTAATTTGCGAGACGTCTCTCTTCTTCTTCCAATTCCACTTCTTCATCCGGAATTAGATTCGCTTCTGCAATTTCATTCGTTTGAAAGCGTAAAATATCGATTTTCTGAGCCATTTCCTGTTCTTTATCTTGCCATGCATTAAATCGCTTTAAGGTCTCACGGTAAACGATATAGTCCTCCTGATAGCTTTCTAATAATGGGTGGATATTTTCTTGGCCAAAATAGTCCAACAAAGAAATGTGATTTTCACTTTCCATTAACTCCTGGTGTTCGTTTTGACCGTGAATATCAATCAAATATGTTCCCACTTCTTTTAAGAGTGAAATCGTAACAAGTGAGCCATTCACACGACATACACTGCGCCCATTTTCATATATTTCTCTTTGAATCATTAAAAGTTCTGAATCGTAATCTATTGATTCACTTTCAAACAATGCTTTCAAACGCTTGCTCTTGGGCATTTCAAAATGTCCTTCTAACACACATTTCTTCGAACCATGGCGTACGTAATCTGATGATCCCCTACCACCGGCAAGGAGACCAACAGCATCAATTATAATTGATTTTCCAGCACCTGTTTCACCTGTCAATACGGTCATACCATGATGAAATTCAAGTGAAATATCTTCAATAATCGCAAAGTCATGAATGCGTAACTCAAGTAACATTGTTTTTCTCCTCTCCGTTAATTAAATTTCTGTCAAAACAGTTTTGATTAAGGTTTCGTTATTTGTTGAAACGGCAGAGCTTTTCTTGAAATGAGCTAAAAATTCAATATTACCCTTTGTTCCAGTTATGGGAGACACGGTTAAATCAAGTAATGAGAATGTGTTTTGTGCTGCAAAAGATAGTACATCTCTCAATACATACTCATAAACTTGTGGATCACGTACAATACCACCTTCTCCAATTTCATCTCGTGCCGCTTCAAATTGCGGTTTGATTAAGGTTACAAGTTCACCTTCATCTTCTAAAATTGCGCTTAATGGCGGCAAAATCAATTCCAGTGAAATGAAAGACACATCAATTGTCGCAAATTGTGGCATGCCTTCTGTAAAATCCTCCGGCTTACTGTAACGGAAATTTGTTTGTTCCATTACAACAACTTGGTCATGATTACGTAATTCCCACGCTAATTGATTTGTACCTACATCTAATGCGTATACTAATTTAGCCCCATTTTTTAATGAAACATCCGTAAAGCCACCGGTTGAGGCTCCAATATCTAAAACAATTTTATCATCTAAAGAAATATCAAACTGTTCAATCGCTTTTTCTAATTTTAATCCCCCGCGACTAACATACTTCTTCTCTTTTCCTTTAATGTATAACTCCGTATTTCCTGGAAGTTTTTCACCAGCTGTTAAGATTTTTATTTCATCACGTGTGAATACCTTCCCTGCCAAAACATAAGAAAGAGCTTCTTGTTTATCTTCAACTAACAGCTTATTAATTGAACAGCTGTTAGT
>CAMYQS010000184.1 GCA_947296835.1 uncultured Atopostipes sp. | reverse complement strand
CGGATACTGTATTAGACGCTTTATCTGAATATTTAGCCGATGGTCTACTTGTACTACCACAACATACTTTTGACGTTGTTGGCGCAGACAATCCTAAATTCCATGTGGAAGAAACACGTCCGCATGTTGGAATCTTAACGGAGCTTTTCCACGATCGTCCAGACGTTGTTCGTTCACTACACCCAACTCACTCCCTTGGTGCGCTAGGAGCGGATGCAGAAGAATTTACAGAAGGACACGAAAAATATGAAACGCCTGCACCAGAAGGTTCACCATACTGGAAACTGTTAGACCGTAAAGCTAAAATCCTATTAGTTGGTGTGGACTTAATCCGTAACACATACATTCATGGGATTGAAGAATGGGTCGACATCCCTGACCGTCTAGGCGATGTACACCAAGATTTAGTAACGGTCTTACCAGACGGTACAGAGATTCAAGTCCCTTCATTACGTCACGTCCCAGGTATCTCTAGAAACTACTGGAAAGTTGAAAAAATCTTAGCCGACAAAGGCGCGATTGAGTACGCTAAATTAGGTGACGCGCGTGTATTAATTTGTGACGCAGAACGTCTAAACTATTACATCCAACAAATGCTTGAAATTGACCCGACGATTTTCTCAGATATCGAGCCACTTTCAGAAGAAAACACTGAAAAATTCAACGCATTAACTTAATTAAATTTTACAATAGTAAAGCCCACTTCTTAGAGAGCAATTGTTCTCTTTAGAAAGTGGGCTTTTTTCATAGAAGTCAGTTTGGTGAAATTTCTTGTGGGATTTTTTCATGAAATAATCCTGTTTGCTAAATAACTAAAAAAGGAAGCAGTTCATGCAGGAATATAGGCTCTTGTCTTGTGTCTTAATGTCAGTAATCAACTCTGTTTTTTACTCAATCAAATGGCTATTTACCCATTTCATCCCTATCCAAAATATTCCATATAATAAGATAGAAACCAATAAAATCACGGTAAGATCTCTTACTATAGAATATGTTGAAGTGTTCCACCCAGTCACGATAAGTTGAGCAAATAAATAAGATAACGGCAAGAAGGTTATTTTAGTCACTCGTTCGAGATAAGTTCTGTTGGAACGAACCGCAAACATCATTCCTACGCATATTATGAAGGCGATTCCTGCCAACACAGAGAGATAAGCTAAGGACAACCTCGGTAATGTGAAAGCTCCTCCACTTGGATGCTGCTCATTTCCATAAATTAGCTGGTCAGCTTCTCCATTCGCTTGATAGTAGTATACAGCTTCCACTTGTTCCTCATTTGGATTCAGTACTATCGGAGTAATCTCTTCTGTGTCCACCAATTCATGCCAAGTTGTCGACCAAGTTGTCAAATGATAAACTGATCCCGTCCCGTTTTCACCTGGATAACTATTGAGATTATACCCTGCCACTTTATCACTAAAGTTCACAAGAACTAATTCATTAGATGCCTCATTTACTGCCACCACTTCTTCTGAATAAGGGAAATATTCAGGTGCCGTCATAAAAACAATTGTAAGTGTACCAATGAATAAAGTGATGATTGTCGCCAGAACAATTGCTTGCCATTTTTTCTTCTGTAAATTCGTTTGAATTTTTCTAAATAGCGTGATGTCTATCTCAGGCGGAAGAGTACTTGTCTCTTGAAGTTCATTTAAATATGCCCTACATTCTTCGCACTCATCTAAATGCGCCTTCACTAGCTTTCTTGAATCCTCACTCAACATGTCTTCCACGTAAAGTGGTATTAAATCTTGAATAACATCGCAAGATACTCGCTTCATTTGTTCTCCCTCATTTTCTCATTAATCTTTTTCCTAGCTCGGTAATAAGTGACACAAGCCCAATTATCCGTTTTTCCAAAAACCTCTCCAATTTCTCTATAACTCAGCTCGCCAAACATTCTTAATGTAAATACCTCCTTATAGGGTTCAGGTAATTTATGTAAAACCTTATGAATCCGCATCGATTCATCTTTGTTGATAATATTTTTTTCTATATTTGTTCCATCAGTTTCTAGATTAAAATCTTCTGTAGGTACAACACGATTGTTTTTCCGTAGATAAGAGTAATAAGTATTTTTAGCAATTTGAAACAACCAAACCTTGATATCGCTTTCCCCTTTGAAAGAATCGAGTGAATGGAGCGCCTTTAGAAACGTTTCCGCCGTAATATCTTCAGCGCTATGTTGATTCTTTGATAGGCTGTAAACAAATAAGTAAACATCCTTGAAATACCGTTTATAAATCTCTTCTAGCTCAGTCACTTTTTCACCTCCTATACATTAGACGCATGAATTTAGATAATCTTACAACATTTTTTTGTTTTACTAATAAAACAGCAAGTTCTAATAGAAATATTGCTTAAATAATATAACCGCCCACTTAATCTATACGGCTTTTCGCCAAATGAAGTAAGCAATTTTTTAATTTAAATGTAATTATTATATGACGATGTGTTTAAATATATTAATGAGGAGTTATTTTAGTGCCAAAACGCTAGCCAACTTCGTCCTATCAGCGTCTATTTCATAATCCCTTATACTATGAAAAAAACTCCCCGAATCATCGAGGAGTTTGAGTTTATTCATTTTAGTTAAATAGTTCCATGATCGAGCTAACGATTTCACGGAAGAAGTCTGCGATACGGTCAAGCAAGCCACTTTCTTCTGCGTCTTGCCAAACTTCGCCAATTTTATTGCCTAAATCATTCGCAAATTGATTCAGCTGTTCTCTAACTTGTTCTGAATCGATTGCACTTGTGTTTTGATAGTTTTCAAAATAGTTAATTAGTAAGTTGACGTTCTCAATTGAAATCACATTTTGTAAGTCGTATTTCGCTAAAGCATCATTGATGATTTGCTCAATTTCGTCACGTGTCGCTAATTGGTCCGTGCGATCTTTGATATCTCCTAGTTGTTGCTTGATGTCAACAATCACACCGTCTAAACGACTAGATTCTTCTTCGTCTAAATCTGCATCATCCGCGATTTCACTCGTTGTTTCCAATTCTTCTTGTGCAACTTCCATACGTTCCTGGTCTAGCTCTTCTCCGTTAACTTCTAGTGCTTTGTACACACCCGTTAGAGCACTCTCACCTGTTACGGGACGGATTGCGGCTACTTCAATTTGCACATCTTCAACACCAGCTGTGATTGCTGCGTTGGTATATTGTTGCGCTGTAATTGTCGTGATGTTTTCTGGTGTTAGGATATCAACATTTACTCCACTATTGTTGTCTTTTTGAACTAAAACAGAAGAAATCATGCTTGCTGTATTTCCGGAACCGTAACCTAAATACTTCACTAAGTCTTCTCCAAGTGCTGGAGTCGATGCAACATTGTCCATGTCTTCAATTTCAAATAATTCAGCTGTGTCTGCTAACTCTGAATCGCCTAGTCCACCACCATATACAAAGGTTGGTTTGCCCCAAGCCTCATCTACTACACTGGTATCAATAGCTTCTACCGTTGTCATACTTGCTGCGGCAAATAGTGCTGTTGCGGCTGCACCGATCATAAATTTATTTAATTTCTTTAGAATATTTTCCATTCTCTTTCGCTCCTTATCTTTTCGTTTCATAGGATTAAGTAAATTATACCACAGTCGTTTTAATTGCTGAAACAGTCTAAAGGC
>CAMYQS010000183.1 GCA_947296835.1 uncultured Atopostipes sp. | reverse complement strand
GACCTCCACGAGTACCACGGAATCGTCTTGATTTTCCACGAGTCGTACTTGATTGTCTTTGCTCAGTACGTTCTTGTTCGTTCGTTGTACGTTTTGCAACTTTAGGTTTTGCACTAGCTTTGTTTTGTTGCTGTGACTTGTTTTGTTGCTGCGGCTTATTCTGTTGCTGTGATTTATTCTGCTTTTGGTTGTTGCTCTTCGTATTCGTATTTTCTTTTTTCGAGGTATTTACCTTCTTTACGTTAGATTTTTTTTGTGGTGTTTTATTTTGTTGTGCTTTTGGTTGTAAAGCTGTCTTCACTTTACTCATTTCATCGTCTGACATAGACGACATATGACTTCCATAGTCGATTCCTAGATCTTTTGCTTTTTCTAGGACATCTTTACTTTCTACGTTTAGATCTTTAGCAAATTCATAGACACGTTTTTTGCTCATACAATCACCTTTCTCTTCTCTTACAGCAATTTTTTAAAGGATTGTGCAAATCCGTTATCTGTGAATGCACATACCGTCCTTTCTTTTCCAATGGCTTGAGAAATCTCGGCTTTGGAAAAAGTGATATAAGATGGTATTCCGTAATACTCACTTTTATCTAAAAATTGCTTTTTCGTATTTTGACTTGCATCTTCTGCGATTATTACTAACTTAGCCTGTTTACTTCGTATGTTTGTCAATACTGTTGGACTGCCACTTTCTAGTTTCCTAGCTCGTTGTGCAAGTCCTAATAAGTTTAGTGCTTTAGTTTTATTGTTCATTTAGTTTTATGATTTCCAATCGTGCTATTCGATAATTTACATGATCTAATAACTCATCATAAAATTCATCGGTTATTTTTGTTTTTAGTATGCCACTTAAGATATCTTTATCTTTTGCTTTTTCTATGACGACAGGATCTAGTGAAACATAAGCGCCACGCCCATTTCGTTTCCCTGTATCATCAATAAAGATTTCATTCTCTTTTGTTTTTACAATTCGTACCATTTCTTTTTTGGGTTTCATTTCACCCGAAACGACACATTTACGTAACGGTAATTTTCTTTTTGCCATGTCCACCCACCTCTTTGATTACTTTCTTCTCAGAAGTTTGGAATTATGCTTCGTCTTCTTCGTTATCGATTAATTCTTGATCAATCTCTTCAAGTTCAACGGATAATTCTTCTTCTGGTGCGACTACTTCTTCAGCTTGGTCTGCTACTAGGTCAGTTTCATCTAATAGATTGTCTTGATCTGTTTCTAATGCTTCCGTTTCTAACGGCGAATCTTCGTCATGTTGATCGTCAAAGATATCAAAGAAATCGTCCGCATCTTCAATTACTTCGTTTTCGTTGCGCTCGTCTGCTTCTTCTAACGAGTCAAAGAATTCGTCTGTCGTGTTATCCACTTCTTCAGAAGTGATGTCAGCTTCTAAGTCTAATGTTACTTCTTCCGCTTCTGCTTTCATGTCTCTTTCAGCTTCCGCTTTGATAAATTCAGTTGGATCGAAATCGTCTTCTGATTTGATATCAATTTTAAAACCCGTTAAACGTGCAGCTAATCGAACGTTTTGTCCACGTCTACCGATTGCTAATGACAATTGCATGTCAGGAACAACTGCTGTACATTCGCGGTTTTCTTCGTCTAGATACACTTCAACGACATCCGCTGGGTTTAATGCGTTCTTGATGAATTCTTTTGGATCTTCATCCCACTCAACAATATCCATGTTCTCGCCATTTAATTCGTTAACGATTGTTTGGACACGCGTACCTTTTGGACCAACACATGTACCGACTGCATCTACGTTAGCGTCATGTGAGTAAACAGCTAACTTCGAACGGTCCCCTGCTTCACGAGCGATTGATTTAATTTCAACAATTCCTTCGAAAATCTCCGGAACTTCTTGTTCGAATAAACGTTTAATTAAGTTTGGATGTGTACGACTAACAAAGACTTGAGGTCCTTTTGTTGCGTTCTCAACGTTACTTACATAAACTTTGATTCGGTCGTGTGCGCGATATACTTCGCCTTCAATTTGGTTGCGTGTTGACATTGCTGCCTCTACTTTACCTAAATTGATGAATACGTAATTGTCATCTTGGCGTTCAACGATACCTGTAACTAAATCATCTTCGTATTGGATGTATTCGTCATAGATTACAGTTCTTTCTGCTTCACGTAAACGTTGCGTTACAACTTGTTTGGCAGTTGACGTTGCTAAACGTCCAAAGTTTTTTGGCGTAATTTCGAATTTAATCTTGTCGCCAACTTCGTATGCAAAGTTTACTTCTTTTGCATCTTTAAGTGATATTTGTGTACCTTCGTCTTCTACCTCTTCAACAACATCTTTGATTTGGTAAACAATGACTGCTCCTCTTGTAGATTCAAATTTAACTTCTACGTTATGAGATGGCCCATATTCTTTTTTGTATGCTGAAACTAAGGCTGATTCTAACGCTTCGATAATTACTTCAGGCGAAATCCCTTTTTCAGACTGTAGTAATTCAAAAGCACTAATTAATGCGTCACTCATTTTATTTCGCTCCTATTATTAAAATTCAATCGCTAGTCTTGCTTTTGAAATATTCGATCGTTCAATTTTAACTTCTTTTTCTCTTGTTTTTTCTTTATATACTAATGTAGCTTCTTCACTCGTTAACTCTTTTAATGTACCTTCGAAAGTATTATGTTTCTCAACAGGTTCAAAAAGAGAGACATGAATGTAACGCCCAACGGCTGTCTCAAAATCTTCTTCCGTTTTTAATGGTCTCTCTGCTCCTGGAGAAGAAACCTCTAAGTAATATGCATACGGAATTGGATCCGGCTCTACACTATCTAACTGTTCACTAACTAATTCATTAAACTTTGCACAGTCGTTTAAATCGACTCCACCTGGTTTATCAATGTAGATACGTAAAAACCAGTGTTTACCTTCTTTAACGTATTCGATATCAACAATTCGAAATCCATTTTCTGCTGCTATTGGCTCAACAATTTCGGTTACAACTTTGATTGTGTTCATTCTCTCACCTCTTTATTTCTTTCAATTAATAAATTGATTCTATTCATCAAAAAGAGTGAGCCAAAAAAACTGGCTCACTCCCCTTTTACTTAATCATAACTACTTGTAAATAATAACATGAAACCAACACTAATGCAATTGTTGTGAATCATTGGTTACGATTCCTTTTAGAAATCAAACAGTGATAATTGGTTTTCATCTGGTAGATGATTCACCACGTTATTTGTTTCTAAATATTCCATAACTGTTTTACTCACTTTTCCTCGTTTACCAAGATCTTCTTTTGATAAGAAGTCAGTGTCTTCACGTGCTGCAACAATTTGTCTTGCTACGTTTTCACCCAGTGATGGCACAGCTCTAAATGGTGGAATCAGTGCATTTCCTTCAATTGTGAAATCAAAGGCATCTGATTTCTCTAAGTCGACCATTTTAATTTCAAAACCACGTTCTAACATCTCGTTCGCCACCTCTAGCGTTACAACAAGTGTTAATTCTTTATTTGTCGCGTCTAACCCTTTAGCGTAGATTTCATCGATACGTGCTTTCAAGGTTGCTTTACCACCTGCCATAGCCTCTAAATCGAAGTCTTTCGCTCGAATAGAGAAGAATGCAGCATAATAAAACAGCGGATAATGTACTTTGA
>CAMYQS010000182.1 GCA_947296835.1 uncultured Atopostipes sp. | reverse complement strand
GCGTAAAGACGTATCAAGTACAGAAGGTATGCGTTTAGTTGTTGAAACCTCACCTTATTATGATGGCTGGGTGTCTTCTTCTATAGAAGATTTAGCCGATATAAAAGTGGCGATTCAAGAGCAGGATGTTGTTAAGACAGGTGAAATCGCTGAGCGAAGCGCAATGAAGATGCATGCGCTTAACTTAAGTGCCAATCCACCATTTAATTATTGGTCACCGGACAGTATCATCGCGATGCGCCAAGTGACAGCTTTACGTGAACAAGGGTATCCTGCTTATATCACGATGGATGCTGGACCAAATGTGAAAATCATTTGTAAAGCTTCTCAAATAGATGAAATCTATACCATTTTAAGGGATACTTATCGAGAAGATCAACTGGTCAAAGCACTACCCGGACCAGGGATTCAAATATTAGAAGACTAATTCGAAGGAGATGTCGAGATGAAAACCGTTCAGACAAAAGCTCCAGGAAAATTATATATAGCGGGTGAATATGCGGTGGTTGAACCCGGTCAAACGGCAATTATCACTTCAATCAACCGTTTTGTAACAGCTAACATTTCACCATCCGCTACAGACCAAGGTTCGATTGAATCGATTGGTTTCACAGAGAAACCGGTGAAATGGACACGCGTAAATGACGAAGTAAAACTAGATAATTCAGTAGAAAACTTAAAATATGTCTTGTCAGCCATTCAAACAACGGAAGCTTACCTTGTTGAAAAAGGTATTTCACTCGTACCATTTGATGTGAAAATTGACAGTGAATTGGATGATAAGAACGGTGAAAAACTCGGACTAGGCTCTTCCGGTGCCGTGACCGTTGCGATTGTAAAAGTCTTATTGGAATTTTACGGTGCGGATGTGCGAGACTTACTTGTCTTTAAATTGAGTGTCTTAGCGCAAATGAACTTAGGCGTGAACAGCTCTTTTGGTGATATTGCAGCCATAACATACACTGGCTGGATTCAATACACGAGCTTTGACCGCGATTTTGTTCAACAATATCGTGCGAATCATTCAATGACCGATACTGTTGATGCTTATTGGCCAAGAATTATGATTAAGCGAATGAAAGTTAAACGAAAAGTAAACTTCTTAGTCGGATGGACTGGGTCTCCTGCTTCAAGCCACGATTTAGTTGGAGCGGTTCAAGATAAAAAAGCACAGACGGATGAACAATATAACCACTTCCTAGAAGAAAGCAAGGCCAGCATTACGCTGTTAACAATTGGTTTAGAAGAAGGTCATCCCGCAAAGATTAAAGATGCTGTTGACCGTAATCGAAAAGCATTGCTTGAAATGGGGGCAAACACAGACGTCGTCATCGAGACACCTTTATTAACCGAGCTTTGTAATATTGCGAGAAAACACGGTGGCGCTGCGAAAACATCCGGTGCTGGTGGCGGCGATTCTGGTATTGCTTTTGTCTTTGCGAAGAAACATATTAAGCCCGTTATAGACGAGTGGAAAAAACATGGCATCACCCATCTACCCATTCAAGTCTATAAAAATAACTAATTAAATTTTTGGAGGAAATGAATGGATACACAAACTAATCGTAAAAATGAACATGTCTCTCTATCAGAAAACTTTTATAAAGATGGTGACTCTTCTTTTAAAGACGTTCATTTCATGCATCATTCCTTCCCTGGAATAGACGTTTCAGATGTTGACTTGTCCACAAGCCTTGGGGATTTAAACTTCTCAGTGCCCTTCTTTATTAATGCGATGTCGGGTGGAAGTGATTGGACAGGCAAGTTAAACCAAAAGCTAGCGATTGTCGCTCGTGAAACGGGATTAGCGATTGCGACTGGCTCAATTAGTGCCGGTCTAAAACAACCTGAATTTGAAAGCAGTTATAGTATTATGCGTAAAGAAAATCCAAATGGGTTAATCTTTGCGAACTTAGGCGCAGGCCACGGATCAGAGAACGCTAAAAAAGCGATTGATATGATTCAAGCAGATGCCTTACAAATCCATGTCAATGCACCACAAGAAGTCGTTATGCCTGAAGGTGATCGTGCGTTTACAAACTGGGTTGAAAATATCGAGGACATTCTAGCAAACATCAATGTACCATTAATTGTTAAAGAAGTTGGATTCGGTATGAGTCGCCAAACCGTAAAACTACTCCAAGATATTGGTGTGAAATACATCGACATCAGTGGAAAAGGTGGAACAAACTTCGCACAGATTGAGAACTTCCGTCGTCACGAACACAAACTGGATGATATGGAATCATGGGGGCAATCAACTCCCGTTTCATTACTAGAAGCAATGGAAGTAAAATCGGATAGTGCTATTATTTCATCTGGTGGCATCCGTAGTGCACAGGATATTCTGAAATCACTCGCACTAGGTGCTTCGCTTGTTGGGGTATCCAGTCAATTTATGCATATGGTACTGAAAGATACTGACCTGGCGATTGAAATGGTAGAGCAATGGAAATTAGAACTTGAGCGCTCAATGACTCTACTCGGCGCAAAATCGATTGAGGATTTAACACGCACAGACGTTATCATCCGCGGTGAAACAGCCGAATGGGCTGAACTACGCAATGTCGACTTGAAGAAATACGCCAATCGCTACGATAAATAATCGAATATTAATGATGAAGGAGCTCGCAGTAGCTCCTTTTTTGTTTGTCTTTAAATTTAGTTATTAACAGAGCTAAAAAACAACCCCTGCCATTAAGCAAGGGTTGCGTCGTTTAGTTTGGTTTAACGAATAATCTCGTGGATTAACGTTACCGGTTCAGCTTGGTCACCAATTTTAATGTTATCTTTGATTAACTTGATTGAAGAATCGACGTCTTCAGAATTTGAGTGGATCGTTACTATTGTGTCACCGACAGAAACTTTGTCGCCAATTTTCTTACGTAACATTAATCCTGCCGCAAGGTCTAGTTCGCTATCTTTCGTTGCACGACCTGCACCTAATAGCATTCCTGCTACTCCTAATTCTTCTGCATCAATTTCAGTGATGTAGCCTTCTGTATCTGCCGTTACTTCAATTTGGAATTTAGCTTGAGGTAGCATTTCGTCTGGATGATCAACAACATCTGGATCTCCACCTTGAGCTTCGATAAATTCTTTGAATTTCTCTAACGCTTTACCGTTTTTGATGTTTTCTTCTAGTATTTGACGTGCATCTTCTAAACTTTCTCCAACACCACCTAAGTAGGCCATTTGGCTACCTAGTACTAATGATAATTCCGTTAAGTCTTCTGGACCTTCACCTTTAAGGGTATCGATTGCTTCTTTAATTTCAAGCGCGTTTCCGATTGCAACACCTAATGGTTGACTCATGTCTGAAATAACAGCCATGGTGTTACGGCCTACGTTATTTCCAATATCTACCATTGTTTGTGCTAGCTCTTCCGCTTGCTTGATGTCTTTCATAAATGCACCTGTACCAACTTTTACGTCTAATACGATTGCATCCGCTCCTGAAGCAATTTTTTTACTCATAATTGAACTTGCGATTAGTGGAATTGAACCTACTGTACTTGTTACGTCACGTAATGCGTAGATTTTTTTATCTGCAGGTGTTAAGTTTCCCGTTTGACCAATTACCGCTAATTTATTTTTATTTACAAAATCGATAAATTCTTCTTCTGTAATTTCAACGTGGAAGCCTTTGATTGATTCTAGC